>CALISV010000221.1 GCA_938041615.1 uncultured Campylobacter sp.
TGCCCTCGCTGTCGATCGCTACGATAGCCGGAAAATCCTCTACGGTAAGTCGCGCAACCGCCTCGGGGCCGAGCTCGGGATAGGCTAATACTTCATATTTTTTGATACTTTGGCTGATTAGCGCGCCCGCTCCGCTGATAGCGACCATATAGACGCAGCCTGATTTTTTCATCGCCTCTACGACGGCCTCAGAGCGGTAGCCCTTGCCGATCATGCCGTTGATGCCTACTTCGTTTATCATCGTCGGAGTGTATTTGTCCATGCGTCCGCTAGTAGTCGGTCCCGCAGCGCCTATGACGTCGCCCGGTTTTGCGGGGCTTGGTCCAAGGTAGTAGATCGTCTCGCCGGCTAAATTTACGGGCAATGCCTCGCCTCGAGCCAAAGTCTCGGTTAGCGCCTTGTGCGCGGCGTCGCGAGCTGCGATGATGGTGCCGCTTATTAGCACGTTGTCGCCAGCTTTTAGGCTTTTTACGACATCTTTATCAAACGGCGCGGTTATCTTTTTTACTTCTGACATCTTTTCTCCTTAAATTTCAGCTTCGGCGTGACGAGCGGCGTGGCAGTTGATGTTGATAGCGACAGGTAGGCCCGCGATGTGGGTCGGATACCACTCGATGTTTACTTTTACCGCGGTCGTGTCGCCGCCTAGACCTTGCGGTCCGACGCCCGTTTTGCAGGCGAGCTCTAGCAGCTCCTCTTCTAGTTTGGCGTATCTAGGATCCGGGTTTTTGCTGTCTGCGGCGCGAGCGGCTGCGTATTTTGCCATTAGCGCGGCCTTATCCATCGTGCCGCCTATGCCTACGCCGATCACCATCGGAGGGCAAGCGTTTGGACCAGCTAGCTTAACGGTGTCTAAAAATACCTTTTTCACGCCCTCTAGGCCGTCTGCGGGCACTAGCATCTTTAGAGCCGATTTGTTCTCGCTGCCAAAGCCCTTTGGAGCGACTTTTATATGGATTTTATCGCCCCTTACTATCCTTACGTTTATGACGGCAGGGGTGTTGTTCGTCGTGTTTTTACGCTCAAAGATCGGGTCGTTTACGACTGATTTACGCAGGTAGCCGCCCACGTAGCCGTCTTTTACGCCCTCGTTTATCGCGTCTTCTAAAAATCCGCCCTCGATATGCACGTCCTGTCCGAGATCGACGAACACGACCGCCATGCCCGTGTCTTGGCAGATCGGCGCGACGCGCTTCTGGGCTAGATCGGCGTTTTGGAGCACCTTGCCTAGGATGTCTTTGCCTATCGGCGAGCTCTCGTTTTCTCTAGCTTTTTCAAAAGCCGCTCTCATATCGGGCGTTACGACGTAACAGGCCTCTTTGCAAAGCTCGCTGACGGTTTTGGAGATTAATTCCGCTTGAACTACTCTCATCTGTCCTCCTGTGTTAAATTTGTTTTATAAATTTCAAAATATAGAATTTAATTTTTATCTCTTATTAAATTTTGCGAAGTTTATCAAAATAAGCTAAAAAGTTAGATTAAATTTGCGGATTTTGAGAGAGTTTGAGAGAAAAATCGGCGCAAATTTAGCGAGGCAAATTTAACGCCAATCCCGCAAGACTCGGCCAAAGGGCGGCAAATTTAAAGCAATGCCGCAAGCTCAAATTTGACGAAATGGCTTAAATTTGAGCTGATTTACGAACGAAGTAGAGTCTTTCAAA
>CALISV010000222.1 GCA_938041615.1 uncultured Campylobacter sp.
TCAGCGCTTTTTCCATTATCGCGCGAGCTTCGATCGGGTTTTCTTCAAAATACTTGCTAAGTACCTCAAAAACCATCTTTTGAACGATCGGTTTTACGTAGCTTGAGCCTAATTTTCCTTTCGTTTGGCCTTCAAACTGCGGTTCTGGTACTTTGACGCTTATAACTGCGATGAGGCCTTCGCGGATATCTTCGCCCGTGATTTTCGTGTCTTTTTCGCGGGCTGCAGCGTTTGCTGCGATATAGTTTGTTATCACGCGAGTTAAACCCGCACGAAATCCAGCTTCGTGCGTACCGCCGTCAGGGGTTTTGATATTATTTACGAAGCTTAGTAAATTTTCGCTATAAGTATCGTTGTACATCAAGGCAAAATCAACCAAAACGTCCTCTTCGCCGCCACTAAACGATACAGCTTTACTTACGGCTTCATTTTTATTTAAATCGGTTACAAAGCTCTCAAGTCCGCCCTCGTAGTGAAAGCTCTCGCTTCTACCGTTTCTTTGATCCTTAAAATTTATCGTTATTTTTGGATTTAGATAGGCTAGCTCGCGAAAACGTTTAGCTAAAATTTCATCGTTAAATTCCGTAACCTCAAAAATACTGTCATCCGGCCAAAACTCTACCTGAGTTCCGGTTCTATTTGTGGTTTTTATAACCTCAAGGTCGCTTTGCGGGATACCTTTTGAGAATTCTTGTCTATGTAGTTTGCCGTCTCGTTTGATATTTACGACCAGTTTTTTAGAAAGGGCGTTTACGACGCTAACGCCGACGCCGTGCAGACCGCCTGAGACCTTATAAGTGTCCTTGTCAAATTTACCGCCAGCGTGAAGCACGGTTAAAACGACCGTTGCGGCTGAAATTTTCTCCGTCGGGTGCATATCGACCGGTATACCGCGTCCGTTATCGCTGATGATCGCCGAGCCTTCGCGGGTTAGCTCGATATCGATCGTATCACAGTAGCCCGCCATCGCTTCGTCTATGGAGTTATCGACGACCTCGTAGATCATGTGGTGTAGGCCGCTTATGTTGGTATCTCCGATATACATACCGGGGCGTTTTCTAACCGCTTCGAGCCCTTTTAAAACTTTAATATTTTCCGCGCCGTAATTTTGCTGCATTATTTACCTTTGTTATTTTATAAATTTATCGGCATGATTACCGTTTTTAGCTCGTTTGAGCTCACCGTAAAGGCTAAATTTGAGTCGTTAAATCCAAATTCGAAATGTTCCTCTTCGATGCTTTGTAAGAAATCAAGCAAGTATCTATTTTTCACGCCGACGTAAATTTCTTCTTCAAGTCCGGTTGCAAATTCTATCGTCGTTTTAGCCTCAGAGTTATCCTCGACGATGCTTTCAAAGCTTATGGTTTGAGGTGCAAATACGATTTTCGTGCTCTCCGAGATGATTGAGACGGTTTTGATGCCTTCTATCATCTTATCTCTGCTTAGTCTTAGTCTTCGTTTGATTTCTTGCGGGATTACTCTGTTGTAGTCAGGAAATCTGCCGTTTATCAGCTTTGTGAAAAACTCGAAATTTGCGCTTTGAGCGATCAGGGTCGTATCGTCGTAGTAAATTTCAATCTTGTCAAAAAATAGCTTTTGTATCTCGCTAATAGCTTTTTTCGGGATTATTAGCGAAAATTCGCTCTGAGTTGGCGTTTCAAATCTAAAAACGCTAAGCCTTTTCGTATCGGTGCCGACTATGTTTATGTAGTTTTGCTTGATGTCGATAAATGCGCCGTTTAGCTCAAATTTGGGATTATTGTTGTCTATGCTCGGGAAAATTTTCTTTAAACTTCTTCCAAGCATTACTGCGTCGATTTCAAATTTATTTTTATTTTCTATGGTCGGAAAATTTGGAAAATCCTCAAATTTATACATCGGAAGCTTATATTTTGAGTTTTTTTGTTTTATGTAGAGATAGTTATTTAGCGTCTCTAGCGTTACTTCCTCGTCTTTTAGGCTTCTTATGATATCAAGTAACTTTTTACCGTTTGCCGTAGCGTTTCCTTCGTCCATGATTTTGACGTTAGAAAGCTTATATGCTAGGCCTATTTCGTGGTCGGTTGCTTTGATGTTTAGGATACCGTCTTTAGCACTGATAAATATATGTGAAGTTATAGCGCTTAGATCCTTTTTTTCTAAGTAAGGGTTGGTATTTGTTACAATGCTTTCTAAAGCATTTTTGTTAATTGCGACTTTCATTTTTTTCCTTTGTTTTTAAATTTCTTTTAGTAGCATTAGTAGGGGGCGTGAAAAGTTTAAAACTGCTTTTATTTGCTTTAAATAGGGCATTTGCGGCGTTAAAAAAACTGCTTATTTTTTCACTTTTATTCACGTTTTTACTCTTTGGTTAAAATTTTATTCTTTAGTTCTTCGACGCGAACTTTAAAATATTCATTCGTTTCTATTAGTTCGTTTATTTTTTTGATGCTGTGACTTACCGCGGAGTGATCTTTCATATTAAAAAACTGCGCGATCTGCGGCATCGAGTTTGGCGTCAAATTTTTAGCCAGATATATCACGATGCGCCTAGCTTCGACGATATTTTTTGAGCGTGATTTGCTTTTCATCTCGCTTGGTTTTACGTTTAGCTCTTTACTTACGATTTCAACGATATTTTCTAGATTTATATTTTCGCGCTTTTCTTTTATCTGATCGCGCAGGATATTTTTGGCAAATTCTAGCGTGATTTCTTGTCTCATGAGCCTTGCGTAAGCGTTTAAATTTATTATCGCGCTTTCGATTTCTCGGATGTTATCACCCATATTTGTAGCGATGTAGTTTATGACGTCTTTGTCGAGGTAAATTTTATCAAATTCGCATTTTTTCTTGATTATTGCGATTTTAGTATCGAGCTCCGGCGGTGTGATATCGGCGATGATACCCCACTCAAAACGCGTTCTTAGCCTATCTTCAAAGCCTTTTAGCAGCTTTGGTTGGCGGTCCGAGGTCATCACGATCTGGCCGTTTTTAGCGTGAAGCTCGTTAAACGTGTGGAAAAATTCCTCTTGGATTTTATCCGTTTTGCCTAAAAACTGCACGTCGTCGATGAGTAAAACGTCGCAGTTTCGGTACTTTTCGCGAAATCGCTCCATCGAGTGGTTGTTGAGGTTATAAGTAAAGTCCGTAATAAACTGCTCGCTTGTTACGCAAATGACCATTTTGCCGCCGTTTAGGCAAAAATTTCCGACTGATTGCAAAAGGTGAGTTTTGCCAAGCCCAGTCGGGCCGTAGATAAAAAGCGGATTGTAAATCTTACCCGGCTGCTCGGATACGGCCTTCGCGCTTAAAAATGCAAATTGATTCGAGTCGCCGACGACGAAATTTTCAAAAGTGTAGCTTGGATTTAGCAGGCTGCTTTGCGCTTTTATCTCTTTGACGTCCACTTTTTTAGCCGGCTTGCTTTGCGTTTTGGTCGCGGCTTGGACGTTGATAACGGGCTTTTGTCCGGTTTTTACCTCAAAAAGATGAGCGATTTTAGAGGCGTATTTGGTCTGGATAAATTTGGCGATAATCTCGTTTGGCGCGTTAAATACGACGTTTGTCGAATTTGAGTTTTTTTCGTTAAATTTAAGCTGCTTAATGTAGCATTCAAATTCCGACGGTAAAATTTCTTTGGAAAGTAGCTCCAAAACCTCGTTTGCGACCAAATTTTTGCCTTTAAGATTAATTCGCTAGATTTTATCTTAAATTTGTTAAAATAGCGTTGAAATTCGTTTTTTCACGGTGTGAAAAAAGCGTGAAAAACTATTGAAAAGGGCGAGATGAAAATTTTAGGAATCGATCCGGGATCGCGAAATTGCGGCTATGCAATCGTCGAAAAGACGCCCGTGAAAACTGTTTTGATCGAGGCGGGACTAATCAAAATAAAACCGAATTCTTTGCAGTATCAAATCACCGAACTTTGCGAGGGACTTGACCTGATTTTTAAAAATCACAAATTTGACGAAGTGGCGATCGAGGACATATTTTTTGCGTATAATCCAAAAACGGTTTTGAAGCTCGCGCAGTTTCGAGGGGCGCTTAGTCTTAAAATTTTGCAGCTTCACGGAGATTTTGCCGAGTACACGCCGCTTCAGGTTAAAAAAACCGTCACCGGCAAAGCTAAGGCCGATAAAGAGCAGGTGGCCTTTATGGTTAAAAAAATCCTCGGTATAACAAAGGAGATTAAACCGCTTGATATTACCGACGCCATCGCCATCGCGCTAACGCACGCGAATAATTTACGCTTAAAATAAGCTCAAATTTTTCCATTTTTGAGCGCAAAATTTGATTGCTTGAAAATTTATCTCCGCGCTCAATCAACTACCTCGATCCCCGCATCAGCGCAAACTTTTCGCGCCTTTTTCGATATACCGATGCCGGTCGTTTCGATTTTTTTAAGATTTTTGAAGGGCGCAAGCTCGGCAGCATCGATGTTTTTGAT
>CALISV010000223.1 GCA_938041615.1 uncultured Campylobacter sp.
GCTTTCTAGGCGGTACGAGCTTGATAGCGTCGTCAGAGCCGCTAGCGCGTACGTTGGTTAGGTTTTTGCTCCTTTTTTGGGTGTAATTATAGTCAAATGGGGCTAAAATTCGTAAATTTAGGCTTGATTTTGGGCTTTTGGACGGCTGTTTGATTGCCGCTACCGCGCAGGGTTTTTGATCGTTTGCGCGGCTTGCTTGCATATTTTGGTTAAAAATCCCGCAAATTTAAACGCAAAATGAAGCAAATTGGCTTATTTCGCGGGAGATGTTTTAGAGATCTACAAAACTCCTAGTAAACGCCATAAACAACTCGTCCGTGTAAACATCGTGCCGATGCTTAGATTTTCGCGCTTCGTAGTCTGTTTGGCAAGTCTTTTAAAGGATGTACTTTTTCTTGCCGTTAGGATAAAAAGCCTAAATTTATGCGCTCCTAGCTTCTTGCCGCGCTCTATTTTTTCTATGATTTTTGCATAAATTTTAGATATTTTGCAGCGCCTGCGAGCAAATTTCCTAAGCCGCCTTTCGAGATATTTTTTATACAAAATATGTCCGTTACGCTGTTTTTCTAGCCATTTATATCATAAATATAAATTTGCCAAACGTCTTTGCTGCGCGCAAAAAATGCCAGATTTTTTATAAATTTCGCGGCGGGATTTTACGTATTTGCAGCCGAAATTTGCGACCTGCTCGCTCAAACGCAAGCAAAATCCTCGCAAATGTCACGCACGGAGCGTCCGTTTTGATTCAAAACCGCGCGTCGCCCGATTTCTCTTTGTTTAGCGCGCGACTCATTTTTTGGAGTTAGCCGTAAATTTTCTTTAAATTTTCGCCATTCATCACCTCGCTAGCCTCGCCGTAGATGTAGTTTTTATCACGCCCAAGCATCGCAACCTTTGCATTTAGATAAAAGACCTGCTCTGGCTGATGAGAGGTGAGGATGATGATGTAGCCTTGCTTTGCGAGCTTTTTTATCTCTTTTAAAACTCGCATTTGGTTGCCAAAGTCTAAATTTGCCGTTGGCTCGTCAAGTAGCATCACCTTTGAGCGTTGCGCTAAAGCCCTAGCTATCAGCACCATTTGCCGCTCGCCGCCACTTAGATCGGTGTAAATTTTATCTTTAAAACTCTCTAAATTTAGCGTCTTTAGCGCATCTAGTGCTATCTTTTCATCCTCTTTGCTAGGGCGCTCAAATATACCAAGTCTGGCATTTGCACTCATCATCACCACGTCAAAAACGCTAAAGGCAAATGGCGGAGTGTGAGCTTGCGGGACATAGCTTATAAAGCTTGCTCGCTCTT
>CALISV010000224.1 GCA_938041615.1 uncultured Campylobacter sp.
GGCTGGCTCCGTGCACGCCGCCGGTGATCTCGCCTGCAGCAAATAGTCTAGGGATCGGCATCTCGGTTTTTAGCGAGATGACCTGGGCTTTGGTATTGATGTCGATACCGCCCATCGTGTGGTGAAGTTTTGGCGTGCCGCGTATAGCGTAAAAAGGCGGTTTAGAAACGTCATAGCCGTCAGTAGTAGTTTTATCTAAAGGCTTGCCAAAGTCATCATCTTTGCCTGCTTTTACGAAGCCGTTATAGCGCTCGACGGTCTTTTTTAGCTCATCGGCTGGAATTTTATAAAATGCCGCAATTTCATCGATGCTATCAAATTTTTTTAAAATTCCCGAATTTAAAGGCTTTTCGAGCTGCTCGGGAAGTAGGGCTTTTACGCCGTTTGCGTCGCAGAAATTTATCGGATAGTTGCCGTCGGTACCGATGACCCTAAACATCGCCTGAGCCCTAGTGCGGCGGTCGGCTAGCTCGTTCATATAGCGTTTGCCCGTTTTAGGGTTTACCGAGATGCCGTAGCGGAAGCTTGCATTTACGTTAAACAACGAACCTACTCCGAAACCTTTTTCATCTGGGCAAGCCCATGGGCCAAACTGTATCCAGCTAAGCTGCACGGGAATCGCACCGATTCTAAAGGCTTCTTTCATCGCGCCCGCCGTAGCGCCGGGATGATTTGTGCTATCCGTTTCTTTGGTTATCGAAGGGTCTTGCACCTCTCTAAAAAATACGTCGCGGCAGAATCCGCCCGCTGCCAAAACTACGCCTTTTTTGGCTTTGATCGTCTTTTTCTCGCCGCTTGTATTTTCGACATCGTCTTTTAGACTATTTGGGTCAAATTTGTAGTTTTCTCTGATAATTACGCCCTCTACGCCGCCATCCTCGCCTAAAACGAATTCATCAAATTTTGCTCTTTGTCTAAGCTCCGCACCCTGTAAATTTTTAAAATACTCGACCATCGGCTGAACGATGCCCGAGCCGCTGCCGTTAGTAGTTTGAACGGTTCTTGGGACGGAGTGACCTCCCAGATGCGAGAGTTTATCTATGTATTTTACGCCGCATTTTATGGTGAGCTTATACGCGTCTTGCGCGCGGGTAGCGATGGTATCGATGAGATCGACGTGGTTTAGGCCCCGACCCGCTTTCAGGCAGTCTTTGATAAAAAGCTCGTTGCTATCTTTCACGCCCTCTGCTTTTTGTTTGTCGTTATTGGGCACTGCAAATAAGCCGCCGTTGATTACGGAGTTACCGCCGACGCGTCCCATCTTTTCTAGGATCAGCACCTTATTACCCTTCTCGGCTGCGGTGATACCAGCTGCTAGTCCTGCAAAACCGGAACCAACGATAACTA
>CALISV010000225.1 GCA_938041615.1 uncultured Campylobacter sp.
TCGCCGAGCTTTTTGTCACATGCATTTCAGTCAAAATTTAAAAAACAAAATATAAGTGTTAAAATGATTTCTTTCAATGCCTTTTTCTCTGGTTTTTCACTCGGACTCTCGCTGATCCTTGCTATCGGAGCGCAAAATGCCTTCGTGCTAAAACAAGGCATCAAAAAACAGCATGTTTTTCTCGTTTGTGCTATCTGCGCGCTTAGCGATGCCGCGCTGATCTTTGCGGGCGTGTCGGGGTTTGGCTACGTGGTTGAACGCTATCCCATCATCAAAACCGCCGCACTTTGGGGCGGATTTGTATTTTTGAGCATTTACGGGCTACGCAGTCTTTATAGCACGTTTAGCGCCTCGCATGCGCTAATAGCGGGCGGCAAGGAGGCGCGTGGTGCGGCTAAAACAGCGCTTCTAACGCTAGCTTTTACGTGGCTAAATCCGCACGTTTATCTTGACACGGTCGTGCTACTTGGCTCGGTTTCTACGAAATTTGGCGAGCGCGCGGGACTCTTTGGCGCGGGCGCGATGTGCGCGTCGTTTGCGTTTTTCTTTTTGCTCGGATACGGAGCTAGATTTTTGGCGCCGCTGTTTAAAAAGCCTGCCGCGTGGAAAATTTTGGAGTTTTTCGTCGGCGTTACTATGAGAGCGCTTGGCGCGATGTTAGTGATTGGTGAGTGATAGCGTTTAAATTTGACGACCAAATTTAGGTAGTTTTGTTGCGCTGTTTTATATCTCGTTGGTAAAACTTTGTTAAAATTTAAGTAAATTTACAAGAAAAGGAAAAGATGAACGACCAAATTTACATCATCGGCGACGTTCACGGCTGCCATAAAACCCTTTGCGCCTTAATAGATCGCTTGCCGCGCGGTACTGATTCTAAAATTTGCTTCGTGGGTGGTCTGATAGACCGCGGCGAGGGGAGTTTTGAGGTCGTGCAGCTAGCGATGCAGCGAGGTTACGCGGCCGTAATGGGCAATCACGAATACCGCCTTTTGCAGCACAAAGACGCATTTTTACGCGGTGAAATGCCTAACGATCTGCGCTGGTTTTACCTAAACGGTGGCGCGCAGACTTTTGCATCCTACGCCAAAGCTAGCCGCACGGAAAAGCTCGCACATATAGAGTTTTTGTCGAATTTACCGCTTTATTTGGAGTTTGACGAGTTTAAAAACGTGCAAGGCAGGCGGCTCGTCGTATCGCACTCGGCGGCTGGGCGGATGTGGCCGCTGCGTAACTCGGACGGCGATAGTGCGGCGGAGTTTAGGCGGCACGTGCTTTGCGGTAGAGGCGATTTTAGCCAAAACGAAGGCGTCTTTAACGTCTACGGCCATACGCCGATCGCTGAGCCAGATATCACGAAATTTAGCGCAAATATCGACACAGGATGCGTCTATAAGCATGATTTTGGCCATCTTTACGCGCTTGAGTTTCCGAATATGCGGGTCTTTTTGCAGGAAAATATTGAGGACGGTGGGTAAGGCTATTGGGCTAAAATTTCATCGTAGCTTTCTTTGATATTAACTATTTCATTATCTACAAAATCACAACTTAGGCACAAAATTTTACCATTTGAAAACATGTTTCTGATATGTGCCGCCAGGATGCCTGCATCTTTGTCATTTGGGCAAGGTATCCTGAAAATGACTTCTGTTTCTATATCGTCTACAAAATTTGTTTTTTTGTTTAGATTTTGATATAAATTTCTTGTTGTGATTCTGACCGCAGAGCCATAGTACTTGCCGTCAAGCGTACACTCTGCTAGCGTTTTTATTAAGCCGCCTTTTATATCAAAGATAGAAGCAAAATCACGTTTTGTAATTTTTATCTCTTCTTTTGTCATTTATGAACTCCTTTTGTGATTGAAATTTTGCTCTTTTACAAATACTTCATATTTTAGTCAAAATAGGCTAAATAAATTTTGTGCTATTTTTTAAATTTGGAAGCAAAATTTAGCGCTAAAATTTAACCAAACAAAATTTGGATTTTCAAGATGCGGGTCTCGGTGGGTCAAATTTGAAGCCGAAATTTGCAAATTTGACTTCAAATTTAAATACAAAACAATAAGGCGAAGCATTTTTTTGTCAGACGAGGCAGCGGCGAGTGGGGCGAGGGAGCGGACTAGCCGTCCATGACCGAGGCCGACTGAGCCGGTAACGAAGTATGGCGGAAAAAGACAAGCCGTTAAATTTAAAGTTTTCGGATTTTGGCGATCTCGTCGCGCAATGCCGCCGCCTTCTCAAACTCCAGCTGTGCCGCCGCCTCCAGCATCTGTTTTCTCAGCTCTTTGATTATGCTCGCTCGCTCGGCGGCAGGCATTTTTTCCAGATTTGCGCCTTTTCTTAAGATCTCCGTGCCGTCCTCGACGTGCAGGCTCTCCTCGATATTTCGGCTGGCCGAGCGCGGCGTGATGCCGTGGGCGCGGTTGTACTCCTCTTGCATCTTACGGCGAGCCAGCGTCGTATCCATCGCTTCTTGCATTGATTTGGTGATCTTTTTGGCAAACATCAGCACCCGTCCGTTTACGTTTCTGGCTGCGCGCCCCATCGTTTGTATTAGGCTCGTCGTAGAGCGCAAAAAGCCCTCCTTGTCGGCGTCCATGATGGCTATGAGGCTAACCTCTGGCAGGTCAAGCCCCTCTCTGAGCAAATTTATACCGATGAGCATATCAAACTCGCCTCCGCGCAGCCCTCGGATGATCTCGTTTCGCTCGACGGCGTCGATGTCTGAGTGCATGTATTTGACCTTGATACCAAGCTCGGTGTAGTAGCGGCTAAGCTCCTCGGCCATCTTTTTGGTGAGCACGGTGACTAGCACGCGCTCGTTTCTCTCGATGGTTTTTTTCGCCTCGTCAAATAAAATCTCCACCTGATTTTCGCTGTCTTTTATCTCGATCTGTGGATCAAGTAGTCCCGTCGGACGTAAAATTTGCTCGTAGACGTGGCCGCAGCTTAAATTTATCTCGTATTCGTTCGGGGTCGCCGAGACGAAAAGAAATTTGGCGCGTTTGTTTATAAACTCGTCAAATTTGAGCGGACGGTTATCCAGTGCGGAGGGCAGGCGAAAGCCGTACTCTACGAGGACCTCTTTACGGCTGCGGTCGCCTGCGTACATACCGCGAAACTGCGGCAGGCTCACGTGGCTTTCGTCCACGATGACTAGGTAGTCCTTGCCGCCCAGCTCAAAATAATCAAACATAGAGTACGGCGTCTCTCCGGCCTTTTGCCCTGTGAGGTGGCGCGCGTAGTTTTCGATGCCTTTGCACATGCCCGTGCTGCTCATCATCTCTAAGTCAAATTCCACTCGCTGTTTTAGGCGCTGAGCTTCGACGAGCTTGCCTTGTTCGTTAAATTCCTTTAGCCGCTCGGCTAGCTCCTCTTCGATCTGTTTTATGGCGATTTTTAGGCGGTCTGCGCCCACGATAAACTGACTCGTGGCATAAAGCGTAAATTTACCCACGTCTTTTAGCTTTTTGTTTTCTAACACGTCAAAGTGATACATCGCGTCGATCTCGTCGCCGAAAAACTCGATGCGAAGCGCCTCGTCGCCCCAGTATGCGGGATAGACGTCCACGACGTCGCCGTTTACGCGAAAGTCGCCTCGGTCGAAGTAGTTATCGTTTCGCTTGTAGCCCATATCGACGAGCTTTTGCAGCAGCGCGCGCTGATTGATATTTTCGCCA
>CALISV010000226.1 GCA_938041615.1 uncultured Campylobacter sp.
AAGCTCGCGGATATTGCCCGGAAAATCGTAGTTTTCTAGCTCTTTTACCGCCGCTTCGGAAAAGCTTTTTGCGCCGAGGCTAAACTCCTCGCAGCTTTGCTTTAAAAATCGCTCGGCGATAGGCAAGATCTCCTCTTTGCGCTCTCTTAGCGGCGGGATGGCGACTGGCACGGTGTTTAGGCGGTAAAACAGATCCTCTCTAAATTTACCCTCGCTGATCATCGCAGGCAGGTTCGCGTTCGTCGCAGAGACGATACGAACGTCGATCTTGACGCTTTTTGTGGCGCCAAGGCGCGTGATCTCGCGCTCCTGGATCGCACGTAGGAGTTTTGGCTGCAGATTTAGCGGCATCTCGCCGATCTCGTCTAAAAATAGCGTGCCGCCGCTTGCTAGCTCAAACTGCCCCTTTTTCATCGCCGAAGCGTCGGTAAATGCGCCCTTTTCAAAGCCGAAAAGCTCGCTTTCTATCAAATTTTCTGGGATCGCGGCCATGTTGATCGCGATAAACGGACCGTCCTTGCGCGGCGAGTTTTTGTGGATAAATTTAGCAAACAGCTCCTTACCCACGCCGCTCTCGCCCATTAGCATCGCCGAAGCATCCGTTTTTGCGACGCGCGAGGCTAAATTTAGCGCGTTGGCAAGAGCTGGCGAGCTAGCGACGAAATCGGTCGAATCAGCCTGTAAATTTGACCCGCTTTGCGCGGCTTTTAGGCTCGCAGCGGGTAGTTTTCGGCGTAAAATTTCGACCCTTTTTATCGCCTCGTACAGCGTTTGCGCGTCAAATGGCTTTGTTAGAAAATCCTTGACGCCAAGGCGCACGCTCTCGATGGCTTTGTTTAGCGTCGCGTTGCCAGTCATTATGATGACGTCAGATTTGCCCTCCAGACGCTTGATGAACTCTAGTCCGTCCATCTGAGGCATGTTGATGTCGGTGATGATGAGATCGACGTCCTCGCCCATTTTTTTAAGCGCCTCGACCGCGCTTTTATAGCTTTTGATTTTTAGATCGTCGTATTCGCCAAGCGCGATCTCTAGGGACTTGCGCATGTTTATGTCGTCTTCTACTATTACGATATTCATCTTTTACTCTTTGTTTTTAAATACGCTTATGATAGCCGAAGAGGGCTTAAATTTCACCGTAAAACGCACGGGAAACAGCGTGAGATCGGTTGCGGAGTTCATATTTTTGTTGTGCTGGACGAAGCGATCTTCGACCTTAAATTTGTAAGGCAAAAAGCACTCAAAAAGCTCGTTTTTATTTAAATTTAAAAACTCTAGCGAGCTTTGTGCGGGCTGCTTGGAAGCGTCTATTTCGCATAGATACTCATACTTTAGCTCGCTTAGAACCATTGCTTTTGAAAGCGCGATATCGTCGTAAACGACAGTGTGATTTTTAGTGGAGATTTTGGCCCAGAGGATAAACTCCTCCGAGCCGTAAAGAAGCGCCGCAGCGGCAATCAGTAAGCAAAAATTTCTTGCCACTTGCTTTGGTCTATTTTCATTTCCATTCTGACGCGGTAGAGCCCGTCTTTAAAGTCGTGCTCGACGATGGAAGCGTTTTTGATAAGGCCTGCTACTTGAGCCGTGATGGTCGAGTCTCTAAGCATCGCGTCTCTAACCGTATCTTTGGAGTTTATCTTGACTCCGTAGAGTTTCTCGGCTAGTTGTCTGTGCGCATCCGCGATGGCAGCGCGCTTGGCTAGGGCTAGCGACTGGGCGTGAGAGACAGTGTTGGTCGGAGCGATACCCTCGCCCACGGCGCCAAATACCGCATCGACTTGCTCGATGTCGTATATCATTTTTTCTTGCTTCATCACGCTTCTGATGTCTTCTTTATCGACCTTTTGGATGACGATGTCTTGCTTTGCCGACGTGGTCTCGTCGGATGCAAAAGGGCTGCTAAAAGAGCAACCGCTCGTCAAAAAGGCTACCGCACCCAAAACCGCGAATGTAATTTTTTTCATTCTTGAACCTTTAAATTTAGTTATTTTTTTGTTTGCAAATTTACTAGCAAATTGTATTCCAAAAACACTAAATTCATTCTAAATTTTCTAGCGTCTCTTCGCCGCTCTCATCCTCGCCATCATCGGCTTTAGGACACTTGGCGATACTGACTACGTCGTCGCCGTCCACGTTTACGACGATGACGCCGCTGGTGTTTCGGCCTGCTTTGCGGATGCTTTGCATATCGACGCGTATCATCTTACCGCTTGAGGTTAAAGCCATCAGATCTTGTTCGTCATCGACCATTACGACGCCGATTAGATCGCCGGTGCGGTTAGTTAGCTTCATGCAGATTACGCCCTTGCCGCCGCGATTTGTTAGGCGGTATTCGTCTGCGGTAGTGCGTTTACCGATACCTTTTTGAGATATGCTTAGCACTTCTTGCTCGTTGCTTTCGATGACGGCTGCGCCTACGACCTCGTCGCCGGCTTCTTTAAATTTAATACCCGTCACGCCGCGAGCCGTTCTACCCATCTGGCGGACTTTGCTCAGTTTAAATTTGAGGCACATGCCCTTTTTGGTTACGATAAATAGCATCTTTTCGCTATCGTCGCTTCCTTCGGCCGCATTTTCGTCGTTTTCTTCGCTATTTTCCTCGTCGATCTGAGCTTCTATCGCCTCTATCTCGTTTATCTCGGTCTCTACGCCAAGCTCGTCGATTAGATTTATCGGCTCTTCCTCGCCTTCTACGATGAGAGCTGTTACTAGCTCGTCGTTCTCGTCTAGGCTGATAGCGCGTACGCCGATAGAGCGGATATTTTTAAATTCGCTTAAATTCG
>CALISV010000227.1 GCA_938041615.1 uncultured Campylobacter sp.
TTGAAATCGGCGTTCCCGTCGTCATCGTCTTAAATATGCTAGACGTAGCAAAAAGACGCGGCATAATCATAGACTCCGGCAAAATAGCTAAAATTTTAAAATGTCCCGTAATCTGTGCTAGCGCGTCAAAGGGCGAAGGCAAGGCTGAAATTTTAGACATTTTAAGAAATGCTAAAAATCTAAAACAAAATTACGAAGAATTTAAGGTAAATTACGAGGATTTGGAACCTTTTGTTTTAGAGCTACAAAATAGCGTTTCTTTAGATAAAGGTGTAAGCGTAAGATGGCTTTGCGTAAAAGCCCTTGAAAACGACGCTGCGGCCTTAAATTTGCTAAAAAACTCTAACACCGAGATAGAAAATTTAACGGTGGAGCAAAGGGCTAAATTTAACGAAAAAACCGGCAAAAGCATTGAGAGCTATTTGGCTGCGCTTAGATACGAAAACGCGAGCATAGTCTTTAGCGAGTGCGTAAAAGAGACCAAGAAAAATCAAGCCACGCTAACGGACAAGATAGATAAAATAATCCTAAATCGTTGGCTTAGTTTTCCGATCCTTTTTGCCATTATTTTTGCGATTTACGAGAGTAGTATAGTTTTTGGTTATAAGCTTACAAACTACACTTGGCCACTGCTTGCGGCTATTAAAAACTTTGTGGTTGATATTACGCCTGTGGCAGATATCGCTAAAGTGCCGCTCATAACAGACGCGGCTATATGGCTCGTAAATTCCGCCGTCGCGCTTTTAAACTACTTACCGATATTTTTTATACTTTTTGCAATGATCGCAATTTTAGAGGATGTCGGATATATGCCAAGGATGGCATTTGTCTTAGATAAAATTTTTAAAAAATTCGGCCTACACGGGCAAAGCACCTTGCCGCTAGTACTTGGCGGGGCATTTGTAGGAGGCTGTGCGGTGCCGGGCGTTATGTCTACTAAGGGTATCGCCGACGATAGGGCGAGAATGGCGACTATTCTCACCGTTCCTTTGATGAACTGCCTAGCTAAGGTGCCTTTTTATACGCTGCTTTTGGGTGCGTTTTATACGACTACGATCGTGGCTGCGGACGGGACGAAAAGTATAAATACCTCGCAAATGAGCGTAATGATGTTTTATATCTCGACGGTTACGATCTTAGCTGCGCTTTTGATAGCTAAATTTTTAACTTCGACGATTTTAAAGACGAGAGAGACCGCACCCTTTGTGATGGAGCTACCGCCTTATCACCTGCCGACGTTTAAGGGCGTCGTGATAAGAGCGTGCGAGCGCGTGTGGTTGTATATCAAAAAGGTTTGTACGATCGTCATCGCAGTAGCCGTGATACTCTTTGCGCTTTTGCAGTTTCCGGGGCTTTCAAACGAAAAGCAGGAGCATTATGCAAGCGAGGAAGCCAAGTCTCTAGCGAATTTTGAGGCGGCCGCGAAAAAATCAAGCTATTACGCGAGCGTAGACAGCAGAGAAAAGGTCGCGCAATTACTAAATTTCTATGATGGATACAAAGCTAAAAAGATGGGCGGAGGCAAAGGCGTAGACGAAAAATATGAGGCCGAGAACCCCGAGTTTTACAAATTTATAATGCCAAAAACCGATCAAGACGCAAAAGCGATAAATTCAGCACTTAGAAAGCTATCGACGCAAAGAAAGACGATCCTAAGAGAGCAAAAAAACGACAAGATAGAAAGCTCGCTTCTTGGTATGGCTGGACGTGCGCTTGAGCCCGTGTCTAAATTTGCAGGGTTTGACTGGAGGATAAACGTAGCATTTTTAAGCTCGTTTGCCGCCAGGGAGTCCGCAGTGGCGACGCTTGGTAGTATATACGAAAGCGGTAAAGCCACCGAAGCAAGTAGCGGCGAAGAGATGAGGCCTGAAGAAGCAATGAGGCAAAGTAGCGGCTATACTCCGCTTCATGCGGCCTCAATCATCGTTTTCATGCTGCTTACGCCGCCTTGTATCGCTACGATGATCGTCGTCAAGATGCAGACGAACAGCTACGCATGGATGGCGTTTGGGATATTTTTCCCTTTTACTTTAGCTCTCGTAGTTTCGTCGCTATTTTTCACTCTCGCAAATAGCTTTGGCGTAGGCGGTCTAACGGCTATGGGGATATATTATTTTATACTTTTGTTTTTTGTAATCATTTTAGGATTTATGCCGCAAAAGCGCCTGAACTGGAGCGGTGGCCTAAGAAAATAGGTAAATTTAACTTTTTAAAAAGGAGAGAAAATGAAAAAGATTTTATTTTCATCGGCTTTAGTTGCTCTTGTGAGCCTACCGGCTTTTGCGCATACGGCGCTTATGAGTTGCATAGATAATGGCGATGGTAGCGTTACGTGTGAGGCGGGATTTAGCGACGGCAGTAGCGCTAGCGGCGTGGAGTTTAAAGTGCTTCAAGATGGCAAGGTCGTCATAGAGGGCAAATTTGACAAAGATAGCATGTATACTTTTAAAAAACCGCAAGGCGAGTATAAGGCTAGGATGTTTGCGGGCGAAGGACATGAAGTAATCGTTGACTCTAAAGATATCTCTAAATAAAACTTCAGCGGGTTGTCTCCAGTTAAATTTTGATGTAAATTTAGCGCGACAACTTGCCCTTTAAAGGAAAAAAATGGCTTGGTACGAAGCGGCGATTCTAATAGCGCTGGCGATTGGTGCGGGGTATTTCGTTTATGCAAAAGAGTTCAAGCAAAAAGAC
>CALISV010000228.1 GCA_938041615.1 uncultured Campylobacter sp.
TCGCGCGGCATAAATTTAAACCAAAAGCCGCCAAATTTTACTCCGCAAATACCGTAAGCCCCGATATTCGCACTTTGCCTTCCAGTTCGTATTCGTAAATTTTATCGCCGAATTTCGCCAAAGCCGCATCAAGGCTCGCGCCGTTTTTGCAAAATTTTATCACCTCATCCTCTTGCGTGGGCGCGGGTTTGCCGCCGAAACGAAGCGCAAATTCGTCAAAATCATTTATTAAATTTGCCGCGCCGCTAGCTATTAGCTCGTTCGTCCCGTCGCTCTCGCCTAGGCGCTGAGGCAGCGTAAATATCGGCACGCCAAGCTCTTTTGCCATGCGCGCGCTTTGCATCGAGCCGCTTCTAGTATCAGCCTGCGCCACGACTAGAGCCTGCGAGAGCGCGACTACGATGCGGTTTCGCTCCAAAAATCTATAAGCAAGCGGCGGATCGCCTGGGTCGTATTCGCTAAGAGCCAGCGCGTTTTGATAGATTTCTTTGATGATTTTGGCGTTACTTGGCGGATATATTTTGTTTAGTCCGTTGCCAAAAACCGCAATAGTATGCGGAAAAGCGCCCTTGTGCGCGGCGACATCTACGCCGATGGCCGCTCCGCTAACCACGCAAACTCCGCTGTTTGCCAGCGTCCTAGCTAGTGCCTCTACACACTGCCTGGTGTAGGCGCTTGCCTTTCTCGAGCCCACGATCGAGACCATCGGACGCTCAAGCAGAGTCAAATTCCCCTCGAAATATAGCTTCTTTGGAGGCTTTTTAAGACGCAAAAGGCCGCTAGGAAGCTCGGTTAAGACGTTCAAAAAAGATCCTTTAGATAAACGACCTCGACCTCTTGCAGGAGTTTGGTGCTTTCTTGCAGGACTTCTAGCGTGTTTTTGTGCGGATGGCCGATTGCGATAGCGTATGAGCGCTTTTTAGCTAGCTCGATGGCGTATTTTAGCTGCTTTCGCACGGCCACTTTTGATCCGTCGTGATCCAAAAATACGTCGCGCGCGATGTATGGCATCGAGTATTTTTTCGCCGCGCCGTAGACCTTAGTCGGCGAGGTCGTCTTGCTATCGACAAATATCAAATTTTCGTCCCGCACCGCCCGCATCATCCTATCCATCGCGGCCGCATCGCTCGTAAATCGGCTGCCCGTGTGGTTGTTGATGTATTTTAGATTTGGAAAGTCTCGCTTGATACTTTGCAGTTTTTTTGCGATCTTTTCGTAGTCGTCGTCGACCGTGAGAGTGCCGATCTCAGCGCCCTTAAAGCCGCCTAGAGCCTGCATAGGCAGGTGGATCATATAAAAGCTAAAGCGCCGCGCCAAAACAGGCGTCTCGGGGTGGGCGGAAGTAGCTGGGAAAAAGGACGGCGTGAGCTTTAGATTTACCGATTTTATCGCGTCTGCTTGGTGTTTGTACGCTACGTCGTCGATGATGATGACTAGACGCGGCTTGTAGCCTGCTTTTACGGCTGCCTTTACTTCGTTTGGCTCGGTCACGGTTTTTTTATCCGTCTTTTGCGAGTCTGCAAATTTAGCTTTTTTGTCCTTTTTGGGCTTTTCTTTTTCGCTCTTTTCTTGCTCGTTTTTCTCGGCGCTTTGCGTCGCGTTTTCGGCGTCAAATTTCGCTTCAACATGCCCCGCTTGATCGTTTGCGTCGCTAAATTCGATATGGATTTTTTCTTTTTTTAGCGCTTGCTCGAGAGGGTTATTTTGCGCCTGCGACATAGGCGTATCGTCAAAGATCACGGCTTCGGAATTTGCAAAAATATGCGTTCGCCGAGGCGTTTGCGAGGCGTCAAATTTGACGCTATCGCTGCTATTTTGAGCGGATTTAGCAGGCTCGTTTTTAAAACTTAAATTTGACGAATTTAGCTCGTCGCCGACCTTTTTAGCGCTCGCCCCGTCAAGCTCGGATGTATCGCGGGATGCTAAATTTACGCTCTCGGGCGAGATTTTATCTTTAGTCGCAGGCGCGCCCTGCCCGTTTGGCAAATTTTGATCGTTTTTTTCTTCAGCTTTAGCTTTTTCGCCGCCGATTTTTACTTTACCTTTAGCTTCCGCCTCGTCAAAAAGCGCCTTGATATCGGTCAAATTTGCTCTCGAGTGCACGCCTGAGGCGGCTTGCGCGTCTTTTATGGTGACTTTTTCGGAGCCGTTTGAGGCCGAAAGGCTTGGTTTGTGGCTTAAATTTTGCTTTTGCTCGGGCTCGCTTTTATCGCCGAAATACCGCTCGATTTTAGCGATCAGCGCGTTGTCGCTTTTAACCTTTACCCTGACGTCCAGCAGATAAAATGCCCCTACAATCAAGATACAGACGATGAGAAAAACGGAAAGTAGTAGCTTTAGTCTGCCGCTAGAGCGCCCCTTTTTGGAGCGCCTTTTTGCGGCTTTTTTTCTAGGTTTCGAGTTCAATTAATTTTTGCTTTGATCGATGAGCTTGCCCGCACTTATCCAAGGCATCATCGAGCGTAGTTTTTTGCCGGTTTGATTTAGCAAGCTTCTCTCGGCGATGCCGCGCTCTGCGTTCATGCGCACGTATCCGGCCTTGCGTTCGAGGATAAAGTCTTTTGCGAATTTACCGTTTTGAATCTCTTTTAAAATTTCCTTCATCGCTTTTTTGCTGTCTTCGCCGATGACGCGCGGTCCGCTCACGTAGTCGCCGTATTCTGCGGTGTTTGAGATAGAGTAGCGCATATCGG
>CALISV010000229.1 GCA_938041615.1 uncultured Campylobacter sp.
TGCACGATCTTTCTACCGATAGCACTTCGCGTGGTTCGTGTTGCATATAAAATTTGTTCGAAAGCATACCTATCTCGATGTGCGACCAGCTGCCGGAGTACTTTTCCATATCTAGGATATGGCGGCCTTTTAGCTGAGTTAGCTATTTGCTTTCTAGAAATATATTAGAGAGGCCGATGCCGTACGTAGTGCATCCGCCTAGCAGGAAAGCGCATAAAAGCGGCAGGAAAATTTTTCGCATTTTTGATCTCTTTTGATTTTTGCGCCCGATTTTATCCAAAGGTACGGCGCAAGTTAATATTTTGGGTTTGCGGTTAAATTTACAGCCTTGCGGAGTTTTAAATTTGACGCCAAATTTGATCTATCTTGCGTCAAATTTGGCCTCATTTCGGAGCAAAAAGGTGGGTAAATTTCGGCCATAATTTTAACTCTGCCGCTAAATTTACAGCACGGCAGGCAAATCTCCGCCGCTAGCTAAACAGCCTAGTCCGCCAGCCCCTCTTTGCCGCATTTTGCGATTAGCTCGTCAAATTCTGCCTTGCTAAACGCGCTTACGACGATATTTTTAGCATCGATAAATTTGTACTTTTCTTTTGGCAAATTTTGGATGAAACTTTCATATTTCAGCGTCGCTAGGATCTCGTATTTTTCCTCATCATCGCCCTCTCCGCCAAATATCGCGACCGACCAGCGCGCGACTTTCTCATCGCCCAGCATTTGCAAATTTTTATACTCCACGCTAGGTTCATACGGCAGCACAGTAACGACGTCTTGCGACAGGACGTACTGCCCTATGATCTCGCCGCTATCGTTCCTGCGGAAAAACATCTGATTTGCAAAATACGCATCCAAATTTTGGATATCGGTTACGAATTTGCTAAATTCGTCCGCGGGATCCTTCGCGCCAATTATGCGAGATATGATCTTTTTGTCAAACGACACTTCGTTTCGCGTGCCGTAAATAGTGCTGATTTGCGCCTCTTTTTGCAAATTTTGCTCTATCGCCTCTAGCCCCGCGCGTATGTCGTGCTCATAGTTAAAGCCCTCGATATTTTGCGCGCTAAATTTCTCCCCGTCCTCGCTCACGATTTCGCCGTCCATTTTTAGGGCTAGGTTTTTTAGGTACTCTAGCGCGATTTTCCAGTCCGTGCGTGTGCTTGGCGTGCCGACGCGGACGTTATAGGCGCCGTCCTCGTATCCGATCTCAAAGCCGCGTCCGCTAAGTCCGTCCGTGCCGGCAATGAGGCAATCAAACTCGTCAAGCTTTGCGCCGTAAAAGCCCTCGGCGTCAAACTCCTCGTCGTCTTCATCGGCGTTAAACTGCGATAAATTCGGCACCAGTCGCAGCGCCTCCTCCACGCTCATCACGGGCGCAAGGCCGACTAGAAACTTCTTTTTATTTTTGACGAAAAACGTGATGCTCATTTTTGATCCTTTGGGGTTAAATTTG
>CALISV010000230.1 GCA_938041615.1 uncultured Campylobacter sp.
AAGAGGCGGCCAGACTAAGCTTAAGGAGAGAAGGTGCGCGAGCAGGGGCCTAAAGCTAAATTACGACCCTGCGCCACTGCTTGCGTGCAATTTAAACGTGACGGGGCTTGCCGCTTAAGATTCTGCCCCGATATATTGTTCAATTCGTCAAATTTCATCGCTTGCGCTCGAGTTTTTGCGCCGCTCGCTGCCGCGCAAATTTTTTCGCACTTTGCCGCGCTTGCGCGACAAATTTTACTCAAAGTCCTTCTGTGCGATATTCGATACCTCCGTGGCGATCGAGTTGCCCCAAAACACGCCGTCGATCGTGTAGTTTAAAAAGCCGTTTTCTATCTTTAGGTAGCCCGCTTCTTCGCATTTTTTGAAAAATTCCATCAGCTCGCCGAAGCTTTCATCGCCAATGAAGCTTTTTACTCGCGCCAGATCGATTTTATCGTATTGAAAGAGGCTTTTAAAGCGTCCTTGCGCTCTTTGTTTATCGTCAGATTTGCTGATCATTTGCATATTTTCTTTGACGTTGTATAGGCCGTAATTTCCTATATGCCCGCCCGCACCTTTGCCCAGAGGCAGGACGTCCGCACCTTGGTGTCCTAAGCGGATATAGCGGTATTCGTCGCGCCCCTTGCGGTTAAATTTAGTGTATTCGAGCACCTCGTAATTGCCCGTGCTAAACAGCTCGCGCGCGAAGGCGTTATGCAGCTCGCGCTCGTAATTTACGTCGTAATAATCCTGCGACACCGTCTTTGCGAGCTCTGATTTCTCAAAAAGCTGAAGCGAATAAAAGCTCGTGCTGTCAATCTCTAGCTCGTCTACTAGGCGCGCGTCTTCTAGCACTTCGTCTATCGTTTGCTCAGGATAGTTAAAGATAACGTCTGTGCAAACCATGCCGCTGAAATTTTGCTTAATCATTTTTAGATGCTCTATCGCGCCTTTTTTGTCGTGGACGCGGTTTAGCAGCTTGCGGCCTTTGTCCGAAAATGTCTGCACGCCGATGCTAAAGCGGTTTACGCCCAGGCTTTCTAGCAGGCGCACTTTGCTCAAATTTAGATTATGCAGCGTGGTTTCTAGACTAAATTCGCAGTCGTCCGAGATATTAAAATTTGATCGCAGAGCCGTGATGATCGGCTCTAGGTGCTTTTCTTTTAGTATCGTCGGGGTTCCGCCGCCAAAATAGACGCTGCGGATATTTTTAGCTCGTAGATAAGGGAATTTACCGTATTTCCTGGTCTCGCCCAGCAGATACTGCGTGTAGCTGTCTAGCTCGTCCTCTAGCTTCGTGCGGTTCATCGAGCAAAACGAGCAGATATTATCGCAAAATGGCACGTGGATGTATATCACGCCGTCCTTTTGCGTCGGCAGCTCCTCGGTTAAAAATTTCTCGACCTCGGCGTTAGTCGCCATCTTTATCTTTTTAGGACGCGTCGGTCCGGCGTGCCCTTTTTGCCTGGTTTCAAACATCTATTCCTCCGTTTTGAACTCGTAAGGTTTGGTAATTATACAGTGCGATATATTTTTTAACGCTTTAATTTCTAACTCCTTTGTTATTTTTACGGCTTCGTCGTTAAAAATTTTATTTTTCCCGCGAACGGCTATGATCTTTATCTCTCCGTCAAATTTAAAATCTACTTCGACTCTAAATGTCCCGTCGAGTCTCAGCATGAGCGCTTTTTTGGGATATTTGGCCTCGGGCTCGCGCGCCACGGTAAAGCCCACACCCTCTTTGCATGCGTTTTGCTCTTTTGCTTCGCCGCTATCTTGCGCGGCGGGCTGCTTTGCGGGGGCTAAATTTGAGCTAGGCAGCGAGCTTTGCTCGGCGGGTAAAATTTGACTCGGTGCTGGTGCCGGTTCAAATTTAGGCTCTTCTTTTACCGTTTGCGCCGGCTTTGTCGAGATTTGCTTTTTTATTTTTGGCTTTGGGGGTTGCTTTTTCTCCTCCTTTGGCTTTTTGGGTTCCGGCTCTACCGGCTTTGGCTCGGGCTGTAAAATTTCGGGCTCTGGCTCAAATTTGACCGGCTGCGGCTGCGTTTCTTGCGGCCATTCCATAGGTTTTTCTAGCGGCTCCGCGCTTTGAGGCGGGAGCTGCTCTCTAGTCTCTTTGCTGGGCTCTTCTTGCGTCAAATTTAGCTTTATCTTTATCGTTTCTTGCGGTTTTGCGCTCTCTATCTGGCGCGAGTTTAACGGCAAAAAAAGCAGAGCTAAATTTAAGACGAGCGAGACTAGAAAGTAGCGCATTATTTGCTTAGCATCTCGTAAAATTTATCTACGGCTTCGCCTATGCGAGGCGTTCCTCTAAGTAGCATCGAGGAGGGTACGGTGAGTACTTTGCCGTTTTTTGCGGCGGTCGTTTTTTTAAGCACCGGATTTTGTTTTAGGAAATTTTCGCCATCGCCGCCCATGCCGCCGATAACGACGATGAAGTCCGGATTTTGCGATAAGATAAACTCTGTCGAGACGATCGGAGTCGAGCCCTCTACGTTATCGGCGATATTTTTTAGTCCGAGTTTGTTAAAGATATCGCCCGGCAGGGTCTTTGAGCTAAAGCCCGTAAGCGGCGTCGATGAAAATACCGCTAGTATTTTTTTGCCTTTTACTTCGCTGTTTGCAAAAGAGTCGATTTTGGATTTTATCTCGTTTACGACTTCGCTCGCTTTTTGCTCTTTGCCCGTTACTTTGCCGATTTCTTCGATATTTTTGTAGATATCGCCGACGCTATCGGCTTTTAGCGTGAGGGTTTTTAGGTTAAATTTGGCAAGGCTCTCGTTTACGTTTGCCGAGTGAAAGCTGGTGACAACAAGATCAGGCTTTAGCTCGACGATTTGCTCGATGTTTGGCTTCGTGTATGTGCCTACGCTTTTTAGCTTTACGGTTTGATCCTCGGGCCAAATTTTAGAAAACTGAAGCGTAGCGATGGCCGCTAGCTGATCCTGCGCGCCGAGCATATAGACTATCTCGACGACTGATGGGTCTAGCACGACTAGCTTTTTGGGCGCGTTTGCGGTTAAATTCGCCAAAAGACAACTGGCTGCAAGCAAAAGTGCGGCTATTTTTTTCATAGAAAATCCTTTCAAATTTGATTTATAAATTTATCGCTTTACGGGCACGACGAACGGCATGCCGTCGTGCTCTAAAATTTCGCAGTCTAGTCCGTAAATTTCATGTAAAATTTCTTTCGTATAAAGCTGCTTTGCCGTGCCTGCGTAGCATATCTCGCCATCTTTTAGCATCACGAGTTCGTCGCAAAACATAGCGGCTAAATTTAGATCGTGCAGCACGGCTACGGAGAGTAAATTTAGCTCTCTAGTCAAATCCTCGCAGATCTTTAACATCTGGACTCCGTAGTTTAGATCTAGCGCGCTCGTAGGCTCGTCAAGAAGCAAAATCTTTGGCTCGCTAACTAGCGCTCTAGCTAGCAGTACCCGCTGAAATTCTCCGCCGCTTAAGGAGTGGGCGCTGCGTTTGGCAAACCGCTCTACGTCAAGCAGGCGCATGATCTCGTAGGTTTTGGCTACGTCGTTTGCGTCGTATCCGCTAAACTGGCTTTTTAGATGACAAAAGCGCCCCGTTAGCACGATATCCTCGACTGTTAGTGGCATACTTAGAACCGTTTTTTGCGGGACGAAGCCTAAAATTTTAGCCAGCTCTTTTAGCGAATAATCCTCCAGCTTTTTGTTTTCTAGCGTGATCACGCCGCTATTTGGCGATAAAATTCTTAGGATATTTTTTAAAAGAGTGGATTTGCCGCAGCCGTTTGGACCCAAAATGCCTACGAACCTACCGTTTTCAAGGCTCAAATTTACGTTTTTTAGTATCTCTTTTTTGCCGTAGCTAAAGCATAGTTTTTCTATTTTCACTTTATATGCTCCTGCTTGAGCGGATAGCTAAAAATAGAAAAAACGGAGCGCCGAAAAACGCCGTAACCACGCCGATAGGCACCTCGGTCGGGCTTAGGACGCTTTTGCCTATCGTGTCGCAGGCTAGCAGGAAAAACCCGCCCGCAAAGGCGCTAATGGGTATCAAAACGATGTTGCTCGAGGTTTTTAGTATCATGCGTAGTGTGTGCGGGATGATGAGCCCCACAAAGCCTATCATGCCCGTAAACGCGACCGAAAACGCCACGGCTAAGGATGAGACGATGAGCAGGCGTTTTTTCATCTTTTCTACGTCCACGCCTAGGCTTTGAGCCTCCTCGTCGCCGCTTAAGATGACGTTTAGCTCAAATCGCTTAAAGTAAAAATACGCCATAGATAGCACAAGAGGAACGCTGATGTAGGCGATCTTTTCCCAGTTTGCAGAACCCACGTAGCCCATCATCCACGCTACTATCTTAAAGCTATCCTCGCCGATGAGGTAGGTCGCAAAGCTCGTAAATGCGCCCAAAAACGACGAAAACGCGATACCGATGATAAGAAGCGTGGCGATGGATTTGCCTTTTTTGGAGAGTTTAAAGATCAGTACCGAAAGTATCGCCGCGCTAAAAAAGGCAAACACGCCGTAGTAAAAATCGGGCAGCTTTAAAAGATAAGCCGCCACGGCGCCAAAGGTTGCGGCGGAGGCGATGCCGATGATGTAGGGGTCTGCTAGCGGGTTTAAAAACACGCTTTGCACGACGACGCCCGAGCTTGCTAGTAGCATACCGATTAAAAAGGCCATGATGACGCGCGGCAAGCGAATCTCAAGCAAGATCGTCTCTTTTATCTCGTCTATCTCGCCGCCGCTTGCAAATTTGATTATATCTTGCCACGAGATATCGGCTCCGCCAAGACTAAGCGAAAATATAAAAAGCAGCGCCGTAAGCGCCGCCAAAACCGCCGTAACTCCGTTTTTAGTAGGCATACTTAAACTCTACGTAGTAGTTTCTCTCGTCGGCGGGCTCGTATATGTCCTCTAGCTCGCTTTGATAGGAGTTGTATTTTTTGTTGAATAAATTTTTAACTCCTGCAGAGACCGAAAATCCGCCTTTAAATTTATACTTCGCTCCAAGATCTACTAGCGTCCTAGACACGGTTTGCGTCTCGTAGCCTGATATGTCCGTCACGCCCGAGTAGATCGCTCTTTTTAGCTTTGATAGGTATTTGACGTCAAGGAGTAAATTTAGATCCTTGATCGGCTCGTAGTCGATGCTAGCGACAAATTTGCTCTTTTGTACGGTCGGCACTTCCATGCCTTTGTTGCTACCTTTTTTAAATTCGGCTTTTACGTACGAGAAGGTCTGGCTGGTTTTTAGATTGTCTAAAATTTGCTGCTCGGCGTAGAGCTCGGCTCCGTATCTCCTGACGTCGTCTAAATTTATAAAAAACCAACCGTCGGTTATGTTGTTAGTTAGCGTTCTGGTGTAGATTTCGTTTTTCGTATCGGTTAAAAACACGGTCGCGCTTATGAAATTATCATAGATCATATCTCTCACGCCAAGCTCGTAGGTTTGGTAGGTTTCTGATTTTAGATTATTTACTACGTAGTCGGTTCTGTTTGGCTTATCCACAAACTGAACGGGCGAGGGCGAGACGAATCCGCGCTCAAATTTAAAATAAACGTTGCCGGTGTCGGAGTATTTAAAGCTAGGCGTTATCTCAAAAGCGTGGTTGTCCGAGTTTTTCTTGCCTTTAAAGGACGAATCGCTAGTTATCGTTCGGCCAGGCGTCATGGCGACGACGGAGTGTGAGCGTCTATTCATGTCGTTTCTAGCTAGCTCGAGTCTATATCCAGCGCTCAAAGAAAACTGATCGGTAAAGTCGTGCTTTTCTAGCACGTAAAACGAATGCGTTTTCTTTTCTACGTCAAATTTGGTCGTGACGTCGGCGCTTACCGTGATAGGTCCGCGTCTGCTCGTAGATTTCGAGAGTATAGATCTTTTGGCCTCTTGTCTTAAAAAGTCGTAGCCGAATATAAAATCTCCGCTGCCGTAGCCGTATTTGCCCTTAAATTTAGCTCCGGCTTGTTTATCGGTTAGCCCTAGCGCTCCGCTGCCGCCGTCTTTGTAGGCGCTATAGGAGTCCATGGTTAGTTTTTGATAATAAGGCGATAGATTAAACGTCAGCGCGTCGTTTAAATTTATAGAGTAGTCGGCGTTTACGCTAACTCTTTTGTTTAGATAGTCGGTTTTGCTTGATCCCGCTTGCCTTCTATCCTGCTCTAGCTGAGCTTTGCTTAGAGCGCCGGTGGTGCGGCTTTTGTCTTTAAAATAGCTTGAGTCGATAGATAGCGCCTGATCGTCCGTTATCTGATAGGTTAGGCCGCCAGAGACGTAGTCCTCTTTGGTTTTATCTCCGCGTCTATATCCGTTTGAGTCCGATTTTTTCGCGTTTAGTTTTAAAGATAGCGCGTCGGTTACTCCGCCGCCGACGTTTAGGGCTACGTCTTTATAGGAGTAGGAGGCGAGCTTGCTAGAGACGCCTGCGTAAAATTTCTTTTTGCTCTTTTTGGTGATGATATTTATCACGCCTCCCATCGTGCCGCTGCCGTATAGCACGGTGCCGCCTCCCGGGACTATCTCTATCCTATCTACGTCCTCGATGGGTATCATATCTACGGGGATCCTAGTAGGCGTAGTGTCGATCATGTTTAGCGCGACGCCGTCCACCATCACCTTTACGGTCGTGGTCGATCTAGCCGACGCGCTCCTTCTGGAGCCTTGTCCGCGCATATCTACGTTGTTGCCGTTTAGGCTGACGCCCGGAGCTTTTTCTAGCGCTTCTTTGATATCGCGGTATCCTCGATCCTCTATCTCTTTGGCGGTTATAACGGTTACGTTTCTAACCTCGTCTTTTAGCGCGCTCTCAAAGCCAGTCGTGGTTATGACGGTGGCGTCTAGTCTCGTGGAGCCATCCTCTGCGGCGTATAAATTTAGACTTGCTATCAGCGAAAGCGCGATAGCTCCTTGGCTTGATTTAGCAATCATAGTTGTTCTCCTTGATTAAATTTACAGGGAGATAAAACTAGGCTCATTTTCTATCCTTTGGGCTTTTTCTTGATATTTAACTCGACGTTTTGCGTGCCGTTATCTTTTAAAATAGAGATCAAATTTACGACCTCGCCGTAGTTTATAGCTTCATCGGCGTTTAGTTTGACGCTCTCTCTTTGCTTTGGGGTTAAATTTACGATTTGCGCGGCTAGATCTGCTAAATTTAAGCTTTTTTGCTCGCCGTTTATACTCAAAAGCACTTCGCCGCTAAGCAGATAAAAAACCTCGACGTTTTTGGTATCTTTTTCGTCCAAATTTGACGCGCTTTGGGGCAGGGCGATGTCGATGTGGGCAAATTTGTTAAAAGAGGTCGTAACCATAAAAAACAGCAAAAGCACGAATATCACGTCGATCAAATTTAACATCGAGATGCCGGCGTATCTGGCCTTATCTCTGCGGACATACTTCACAGCTTCTCCTTTCAAAACTGCGGCCAAACAGGCTCATAATGCGGTTTAGATCGTTTAAGATGAAATCTATTTTCTTGCTAATCATGAGAAAAAATATCACGCAAGGAATCGCCACTATAAGCCCAAAAGCCGTCGTATAAAGCGCCTCGGAGATACCGACTGCTACGAGCGGAGCGTCCACTCCGCCGCTAAGTCCGCTAAAGGCCTTTATCATGCCAACTATCGTGCCAAGCAGGCCTAGCTGCGGGCTCGCGCTCGCGCAAAGCCCCAGTATCCACGTGCGCCGCTCAAGCGAGGTTAGCTGCATGGATACGGCCTCCTCGGCGATGTAGTCGATCTGCGTTTTGCTAGCGCCTTCGCCCAAATTTTCCGCGACGAAAAGCGCGGTTTTGGCAAGCGAGTTTTTGTAGCTTTTGCAAAAATCTTTGATTTTTGCGTAGTCGCCTTCTAAAATGAGATTGCAAAGCTTGATCTTAAACGAACTAGTCGCGTCTATCTCGGTAAATAAAAAATACGCTCCCTTTTCAAGAAGCACCGCGATACCGAGCACCGAGAGGCAAAATATCGGCCACATAAATATACCGCCGACTTCTATATACTCAAACATTTTAATCCTAATATTAATTATCAAAAGCGGTTTATTATACCGCTGCTATCATTAATCGGTAATAAAATTTGACGAGATTTCATAACGTTAGATAACAAAATCCAAATAACATTTCGCAGAGAAACAGAGCGTCCAAAAAGGCAAATTTAGGACACAAAGCCCTAAATTTAGCGGTTTAGTAAATATATTTAAACTCTACGTAGTAGTTTCTCTCGTTTGCCGGACTGTACTCGTAGATGCCGGTTTGGTTGTTTTTGCCTTGGTAGTCGTAGTATTTTTTGTTAAAGAGATTTTTTACGCCTCCTGTTATGCCAAATCCGTTTTTAAATTTATACGAAATGCCTGCGTCCACGATGCTGCGAGAGGAGATA
>CALISV010000231.1 GCA_938041615.1 uncultured Campylobacter sp.
ATGATGAAATTTTATGAAATATAAAAATGGGAATATTACTATAATTGATTTTTTTCTTTTATGTATCTTATTATTTCGCTGTTTTTTACTTTTTCTAGTTGCTCTAAAATGTACCAATCGTTAAATCCGTCCGTTTTTATCGTGACGTTTTTCATCTCGCTAAAGATTCTTGAAGGCGTTACTATAACGTTTTTACATGCACTAAGCGCTATTCTGGCCGCCCCGCTGGCTCCCTCGTCGGTTTGCCCGTAAGGCAGCACGATAACATCGCAGTCGCTTAGCTTTTTATTTACCTCCTCTATCGGCAAAAACTCGGTGTTCCACTCCACTTTTTCGTCCAAATTTAGCTTTTCGCAAAGCTTACGGCATCTTTGTAGTTCCGCCTTGCCGTCTGCGTTTGCGACGGGGCTAATGATAATTAGCTTTGCGTCCGTATTTTGGCTAAATTTGGCAAAGGCTTGCAGTAGTACGGGTAAATTTTTATGCGCAAAAAGCAGTCCAAAAAATCCTATCCTAAATTTGCCGTCCGTTTCCTTACGTTTGTTTTGCTCGGGCGCTAAATTTTGCGTTCCGTGCGGCACTAGCGTGACATTATCGATAAGTCCAAGCAGCCTAAGCGTATTTAGATCGTCGATACTATGGACGAATACTCGGTCGAATTCGTAAAGCGTGTCGTGCCAGTTTTGTTGAGTTTGGCGTGGATAGTTTAGGATTTGCTTCGTGCTGTGAAGCGTGATAAAGCAAATTTTCCCCTGAGATTTTAGAGCAAGGACGTCTGATTTTAGCTTTTCGTCTATCTCGAAAAATGTAAAATGGTGTTGTAGCCAAATTATATTCGCATCCGTCTCAAGCCCCGATAGTAGTTTTTCGTGCTCTATTTCATAGACTTTTATATTGTCGTTTTCTTGGGTTAAATTTGACCCATCGGCACGCTTTTGCTCGCTCCAAGTGTAAATTTGCAAATCTGCGCCCGCTCGCGCAAGCTCGTCCGTTAGGTATTTTGAGTATTCGGCTATACCGCAAACAGCGTTATACGTCGAAAAGTAGGCGATTTTTAGCTCGCTCGGCTCATTTTTAAAGGACTTTAGATACGAGATGCTCGAGATGAAATTTAGCGCATTTTTCTCGCCGAACATCATTTCATCGACTTTGTGTTTTAGCGGTTTTATGTCTGGAGCGCGGTTTTGTAAAATTTGCTCAGCTACTTTGAGGATCTTTTCGCTTAGATCCTTGACGCTAGGCTCCGCCCAAAATGAATAATTTAGATTAAAATGCGTAACTGCGGGCGCGAATTTATACCCGATAAACTCGCAACTACCGTCTAGAAACTCGCACTGACCGCTATAGTCGGTGGAGATGACGGGCTTTTCGTAATGTACGCCTTCGATTGCCGGCATATTTAGCCCCTCGCCGCGCGTCGGTAGCACGACTATATCGCACTGCTCGTATAGGTTTGCCACGTCAAGCGCGGTTAGATCTTCGTTTAGTATGACGCGGATTTTATCGCGGTACTTTTTATCGACTAAAAGCTCGATTTGCTCAGTTACGCTATTGTGCGGGTTAGGGAAGCTTTTTATCGTTAGGCTTAGCTCGAATTTGGCTTTTTTGCAAGCCTCGTTAAAGGCTCGCAGCAGCACGTCCGCACCCTTTCTAGGCAGGCATGATGAGATATGAAAGAGCTTTATCTCGCGCTTTTGTTCGCTATTTTCTTGTAAAACGCTTGGTTCGGGCGGCATTTTTAGCGGGATGTCAGCTACTTTTACGGGCGTATAGCAGCCGTTATCTATTAGGATTTTTTTGATAAAAAACGTCGAAACCAAAATGCCTTTATACTTGGAGTTTAAAATTTCTATCGTTCGCTGCGGGATGCGCGACTCCTCCCAGAAAAACACCGCAATCTCAAAGCCGTAACCCTCCCTAACGTCTTCTATCAGCGGGTAGTGGTGGTAGATCGCGACCTTGTCGTCGCTTCTTTTTGGGTGCGCATTTTTATCGGGTACTATGCTTCTTAGCGTTTCGTACTCGTCTTTGGTTATCGCGATGTCTTCGATTTTATCGAAGTAGTTTTCGTGGTAGCAGATAACAAAGACGTTTTTTACCTTACAGAGCAGCCTAAATACGATGTTTCTGTTTATTGCGGCCAAACTATAGTGTCCGCTGATGCTGCCGATGACGGTTATCTCGCTAAAGTTTTCGTTAAATTCGAGATTTTTCAGCTCCAAATTTTGCTCGTACTCTTTTGAGTGTTTTAGTTCAAAAACGTTTGGCTCGAAAACGCCCTCTTGCGAGACGTATATATCGTCTCTTATTTGGCCTTTGAGGCTAAAGATTCTCACCCTAAGAGCCGGGAATTTATTTAAAAATATCTTGAGATTCTTTTTAAATTTAGGGTTGTTATTTGCCGTCTTTTCGGTTAAATTTATACCGAATTTGAGCGCTTTTTTGAGATTATCTTTAGCTAAATTTTTACAAAATCTCAAAAACTTATATACCCAAATAAGCGGCTTTGCGACTCTTTTAAATTTAGCGACGAAAATTTTAAGCTGCTCGATATCGTTTTTGATAACGGGAGCTTCGTTTTCTAGGACGTAGACTTTGTGATTTAGCGCGAGATATTTGCCCAGTAGATTTTCTAAATCCTCGTGTAGGCGCGCATTTTCATTTTGCAAATTTGCGATTTGATTTTTGCTTTCCATCAGCTCGAGCGAGCTTTTCCAAAGAGCCTCTTTTGTCTCCAAAGACTCCTTCCAAACGTCGTTTTTTAGCTCAAGTATCTGAGTTTTGTTTTCAAATGCCGACACGTCGAACCTATCGGCTAGCTCTTCAAAGCTAAAGCCGCTTTTGGCCGCATTTAAAAACGCTTCGCGCGTTTTTTCGTTGCCGCCTTTAAGCCCCAAAACCGCATAATCAAGCCCGACACTGCTCAAAACGTCTCTTAGCGTAACGTTTTGGTTCTCTAAATCCTCGCTAAAGCTCAAATTTGAGTTCAGCCTCATCATAAACGTATCGCTAAAGCCTTCAAATTCGCACAGATACTCAAGCAACATCGGCGGGATAGGCTTAACGTGCGTAACGTCTAGATAGAAAGTTAGCGTAGCGACGCGTAAATTTTCTGGGTTAGGCGTTTCTAGTAGCAAGATGCCGCCGTCTTTGAGAACTCGGCGCGCTTGTTTTATTAGCTCGCAAAGCTCGCTAAACTCTAAATGCTCTGCAAGTTGAAAGGCGCTAACGAGCGCAAGGCTTGAGTCTTCTAGCTTACTTAAAAACTCTATTGCGCCTTGATTTTTGGCCTCAAGTGCGTTTTTTTCGCACTCTTTTATCATCTCGTCGCTAACGTCGCAACCGCGTGCGGCAAAGCCGTTTTGCTTTAAAATTTCAAGCCACTCGCCTCTGCCGCATCCTAGATCGACCGCCGCCGGCTTTTCATCGTTTTGTTTTAAGATTTGCAAAAACGGCTCGTAAGCAAGCAGGCGTTTTTTGATCTCGCTCTTATCTCCCCTAAATTTATCCTCGAAACTTTTATAAAATTTATCCATTTATTCTCTTTGTTTCCAAACTCGGTTCAAGATACGCAAGGCCGACGAAATCGGGCTTGCTAAAATTTACGACGTTAAAAATGATTGCGTTGTCGCGCCATTCGTAGTTGTTTTGCAGATGGTTGTCGCTATCGTGCAGCGCTAATGTGACTGAAAACGACCCGACGCCCAAATTTGCGTCAAATTTGAGGACTTGTAAAAGAGAAAATATACATAAATTTGTTTTAAACGGTTATTAAATTTACTGCGTTGTAAGCATCAAATTTAGACAGTATAGAGGTATTGGAAGTTAAATTTATACACTGTAGAGTTAAATTTGATAGCCCAAATTTACTTGGACTATCAAATTTAGAAAAGTTTACTTAGTCGCGTTTTTATCCGCTTTATCTTCAGCCTTCACCTCTTTAGGTGCCACATAATCCTCCCCAAAATAAGCCTTCTTTATCTCTTCTTTTTTGATTGCGGC
>CALISV010000232.1 GCA_938041615.1 uncultured Campylobacter sp.
AAATTTTGCTAAATTTGCAGTCCAGGGAGTGATTTTGTTTAATGTAAAATCACCGGCTTGATATTAAATTTAAAACGAAAGTAGATAAAAATTAGTTTTAAATTTGTGCGAATTTATAAGAATTTCGTCGAATATAAAAAGGGCCGAGCAAATCGCCCGACCCAAATTTGTGCTAGTAAATTTTAATAAAACGAACTAACCTTGCCCGTCAAATTTACCATGATATTTTTCATCTGAGTGTAGTGCTCGAGGATGATTTTGTGCGTTTCGCGGCCGATGCCCGAGCTCTTGTAGCCGCCAAACGGGCTGCCTGCCGGGATCTGGTTGTAGCAGTTTATCCACACGCGGCCCGTCTCCATCGCGCGAGCGGTGCGGATAGCGCGAGTGATGTCCTGCGTGAAGACGCCGCCGCCTAGGCCGTATTCGCTGTCGTTTACCATCTTGATGAGCTCGTCCTCGTTTTTAAATTTGATCACGACGCCCACAGGGCCGAAGATCTCCTCTCTCGCCACGCGCATATCGTTGCTCACGTCCACCAGCAGCGTCGGCTCGACGAAGCTATCTCCCGCAGCCGCTAGTTTGCCTCCGACGGCGATTTTAGCGCCCTCTTTGACGCCGATGTTGATATACTCGACGATTTTGGCGGCTTGTTTGGCGTTGATTTGAGAGCCCATCTGCGTCTTTGGATCCAGAGGATCGCCGACTTTTAGATTTTTAAATTTCTCCACCGCCGCAGCGATAAATTTGTCATAAATTTTCTCCTCGACAAATATCCTGCTGCCCGCGCAGCAAACTTGCCCTTGGTTAAACAAAATGCCCATCTGAACGCCGTCTAGAGCCAGGTCAAAGTCCGCGTCGGCGTAGATGATGTTGGCTGATTTGCCGCCTAGCTCGAGCGTTGCCGGGATGATTTTTTCAGCCGCCGAGATAGCGATCTCGCGTCCGATCTCGGTCGAGCCGGTAAATGCGATCTTGTCGATGCCGCTATGCTTTTGCAAAAACGCTCCTGCGCCGCTGCCTTTGCCCGTGATTACGTTTACGACGCCTTTTGGCAGCACGTCTTTGATGAGACGCATTAGCTCGAGCACGCTCAGACTGGTCTCAGATGACGGTTTTAGCACGCTCGTGTCGCCCGCGGCGATGACCGGGGCTAGCTTCCACGCCGCCATCAAAAACGGGAAATTCCACGGCACGATCTGCGCTACGACGCCGATAGGCTCGCGCAAGATGAGCGAGAGGTGCTTTTCTTCGAGCACGTTTGCGCTGCCCTCTTCGCCCTGGATCACGCCGGCAAAATACCTAAAATGCTCCGCCGCGTACGGCACGTCCACGTTTAGCGTCTCGCGGATAGGCTTGCCGTTATCCATCGTCTCGACTGTAGCCAAAAAGTCCTTGTTTGCGTCGATTATATCGGCGATTTTGAGCAAAATTTTGCTTCGCTCGCTTACGGTGCTGTGACGAAACGTCTTAAACGCCTCTCGCGCGGCCTTAACCGCCGCATCCACGTCCTCTTTGCTCGCGTCCGCGATTGCGGCTAGCTTTTTGCCGGTGGCGGGATCAAAGGTGTCTAGCGTCTTGCCGCTACTTGCGGGGACGAATTCGCCGTTTATAAAAAGGCCGTATTTTTCTTGTAACTTAACCATTTTTTCTCCTTTAAAATTATTTAATAACTGAAATATTACTCCTCCATTATAAATATTTTGATAATTAGAAAATAATCGTTATCAAAAATTTGAGCGGAAATTTGACGGGATTTTAGGTTAAATTTGCGGGGAATATTTTAAATTTGACGCACCGAGACCCGCACCTTTAAGGCTCTAAAATTTAGTTGTCAAATTTACATTTTACTTCTTTGTTGAGGGGGAGAAGGGGCTTGAATTACGCTCTGCTAACAGTTGCGAGGCAAAGCCGAAGCAAAAGAGCTCCCTTTTATATCCGCCTTTCTCTTTTTTAGGGAGAGGAAGGGGTTCTACTTACGAAGCGTCGCCCCTTCCTCTCCCAAACCCTCTCCAACCCCACTGCACGTTAGAGGTGGCGACACTGCTTTGCTCTGCGAGCAAAGCGTCGCAGGTTTAAAATGTGGGTCTCAGTGACTCAAATTTGCAAATTTGACTTCAAATTTGAATGTAAAAAGTCAAGGCACCGTATTTCTCCTTTAGACGAGGCGGAAATGAGCCGAGCGAGGGCGCATACAAGTAGTATGTAACCGAGCTTCGGCGATATTTTCAACGATGTATAAAGGAAAAAGACAAGCCGCAAAGTAAATTTATTTCGCTAGATCGGCCAAAACCTTCGCCGCATGCTCCTTTGCCTTCACGCTCTTATACACCTTCGCGATCTTGCCGTCCTTGCCGATCACAAAGGTCGAGCGCGCGATGCCCAGATACTCTTTGCCGTAGTTTTTTTTCACCTGCCAGACGCCGTAGAGTTTGGCGACTTCGTGCGCAGGATCGCTTAGTAGGATGTGCTTTAGGTTCTGTTTTTGCGCAAAGCCCGCGTGTGATTTGACGCTATCGGGACTCACGCCCACGATCACGGTGTCTTTAGCGATAAAATCGTCGTAAAGCGCGCTAAATTCGCATGCTTCGGTCGTGCAGCCAGGGGTGTTGTCCTTTGGATAAAAGTACAGCACAACGTTTTTACCGACGAAGTCTTTTAGGCTGATACTAATGCCGTCGCTGTTTTCTAGAGTGAAATTTGGCGCCGTATCGCCCGCTGCTAGCGTGATCTTGCGCTCCAAATCCTCTTTTGAAAATTCGCTCATTTTTGCTCCTTTCTAATCTCCTCAAGCGTCTTGCCGCCCGAGCCTATCGAGCTTGCGTCGTATGTTTCGATATAAATTTGCACTCGCTCGCGATTTTTGCCCAGCACGCGTACCATAGTGTCGGTCATCTCCTCGACCAGCTTTTGCTTTTGCTCTTTTGTCGGCTCCGGGCCTGCCATTTTGACGTTTATGAAAGGCATTTTTTTCTCCTTAAATTTGATAAATTCGGGCTAATTATATCAAAATTTGACCCGTTATCCGGCTCGCTCTCGTTTTAAAATTTAAGCCTTCATATTAAAACCTAGCTTTAAATTTGATATTTAAGTAAAATTTAAAGCTAGTATGATTATTATGTGATTTGGTAGTAGTAAAATTAGCTAAATTTATCCAAAAGGAGCGAATATGCGTAAGAATTTTTTCGGTTCTATCGTTTTGGCTGCGGCCTTAGTGGGCGGCGCGTTTATAGCGGTGCCGCAGACTGCGAGTGCGGGCGTTTTGGCGCATCAGGTAAAAACCCAGGGCGAGCTTGGCTCGGTGTTTATCAACCCCTACGACGTGGCGCCTCTAACCGCCGTCATCGATAGGGCGGGCAAGGACATCAAGGATATCCACGTGCGGGTGCTGGGTAAACCGGGCGGCGGCATCGACATCGCCTATAACGTCTCCGAGCATGCGCTGCTGACGCACGACGGCGTGCCGATCTGGGGGCTGTATCCGGACTATCTAAACGAGGTCGAAGTAAGCTACGTTTTTAACGGCGAAAAGAAGGTCGAAAAGTATAAAATTTACGCTCAGCCGATCGTGACGTATAGCCGCGATTATAGATTTAGCCACATGCAAAAGATGAAGGTCAAAAAGGTCGATCCTGCGTTTAAAAACAGGCTCTATCTCATCAACAACACGATCACGAGCGTTTATAAGCCGCTTGATTGGAAAAACGGGGGTGCTGCTAGCTGGAATGACTTCACCGAAAATTTCATCGTCGATACGCAGGGCGAGGTCAGATGGTATCTGGACTATCAGAAATTTTACGACCGCAGCGAGCGCAGAGTGATGGACGGCGGCATGATGATGGGCTTTCATCAGCTGCCAAACGGCGATCTGAGCTGGGGCATGGCGCAGCGATATATGCGCTACGATATGATGGGCAAGGAGGTGTATAATCGCGAGCTGCCGCGCGGCTACATCGACCTTAGCCACGAGGTGATGCCGCTAAAGAATGATCACTTGCTGCTTCGCGTCGGTAAATACAACTACCACCACGCAGACGGCAGGCTCTCGCACACGATCAGAGATCACATCATCGAAGTGGACGGCAGCGGCAAGGTCGTGGACGAGTGGGATCTGAATGAAATTTTCGGCAAAAACGTCTACCGCAGCAACCTCATCAAGGCTCTTGACGCTCGCGCCGTGTGCCTAAATATCGATATGGACGCCAAAGAGATCAAAATCAGCGACGATCTGCCTTTCGGCGACGTGACCTCGACCGGCACGGGACGCAACTGGGCGCACGTAAACTCGATCTCATACGATCCTAGCGACGACGGTATCATCCTCTCGCTTCGCCACCAAGGCATCGTCAAGATCGGCCGCGACAAAAAGGTAAAATGGATCCTCGCATCGCCTGAGGGCTGGAGCGCGGACTTTAAAGAAAAAGTGCTAGTGCCCGTCGATAAAAACGGCAACAAGATCAAATGCGAAAACTCAAGGTGCGAGGGCGATTTCGACTGGTCGTGGACGCAGCACACCGCGTGGCTCACTCCGCGCTACGATAACAAGGGCCCTGTAAAGCACATCAGCGTATTTGACAACGGCGACGGCCGCGGTATGGAGCAGCCTGCGCTAAAAGAGGAAAAATACTCGCGCGCGGTCGAGTACAAGATCGACGAGAAAAAGGGCACCGTCGAGCAGACGTGGGAGTTTGGCAAGGAGCGCGGATTTGACTTCTATAGCGCGGTTACGAGCGTCGTGGAGTGGCAAAAGGATAAAAGCACGTACTTCATCTCAAGCTCGAACGTCTATCTGCTAAAGCCCGATAAGACGATCAAAATGGTGCTCGTGGAGATCGATCCGAAGACAAATGACGTCAAATTTGAAATGGACGTGGAGTCTGCGTCTAGAGACGACGTAGCCTATCGCGCGCTGGTGATTGATCCAAATATCTTTGATTATTAAAATTTCGCGGTAGGTTGAAATTTGGCTTTTAAATTTCACCTACTGCTTTGGTGTGGATAGAATTTTGCAAATTAAGCGCGAAATTTTAAATTTTTATGTAAGATGAATTTTTTAGCAAAGGAGCTAAAATGGAATTTGTAAGCTTAAATGACGGCAATAAGATGCCGGTTTTGGGATTTGGCGTATTTCAGGTAGATCCGAAAGAGACGCAAAGATGCGTTGAGGATGCGATCTCGGTCGGCTACCGCAGCATCGATACGGCAAAGGCGTATTTCAATGAAGAAAGCGTGGGTGCAGCAATTAAGACGGCTCTTGCAGGCGGGTTAAAGCGCGAGGAGCTGTTTATCACTACTAAGCTTTGGATCAGCGACGCAGGTGAGGAGCGCGCGCTAAAGGCCTTTGATGCGTCGATGAAAAAGCTAGGGCTTGACTACCTCGACCTTTATCTCATTCATCAGCCATATGGCGACACCTACGGCGCGTGGCGAGCGATGAGTAGGCTTAAAAAAGAGGGTCGCATCCGCTCTATCGGCGTTAGCAACTTCTACGCTGATCGGATCGTCGATCTGTGCGAAAACAGCGGCGTCATCCCTGCGGTAAATCAGCTTGAGTGTCATCCATTTTTTCAGCGTGAAGCGTTAAAGCGCACGCTTGAGGATTACGGCATAGCATTTGAATCGTGGGCTAGCTTCGCCGAGGGTAAAAACGATATATTTAAAAACGCCGTACTAAGCGGTATCGGTGAAAAATATGGCAAAAGCTCAGCTCAGGTTATTTTGCGCTGGTTAATTCAGCGTGGTATCGTCGTCATTCCAAAAAGCGTTAAAATCGAAAGGATGAAGCAAAATTTCGACGTTTTTGATTTTACGCTTGCGCCTGATGATATGGCTGCCATTGCTACGCTGGATATAGGCAAGACGCTATTTTCCGACCACGCAGATCCCGAGCGCGTAAAGTGGATAATCCATGCCTTTGATAAGTAAAATTTATTAAATTAAAGCGGATTGCATGCTTTAAAATTAAGCTGTGAGCGTGCAATCCTTGCTATTAAATTTAAACCTAAACGAGATCAGAGATAGAGCTTGCGGCGATAAATTAGCCCGCTTGCTCAAGCGGTGTTGATGGTGTAGCTTGCTATTTTATATATTTTCTGTGGGAAGCCGCCTTGCCTTTGTCCGCTTTAATCTCAAATTTACCCTTTATTTTATACAATCTTTAAAATTTACCGCAAAGGAATTTGATGAAAAGGGTTTCTAAATTTATACGAATTTTAGCCGCTGTTTGTCTGCTTGGCATAGGTGCAAACGCGCTAGAGGAGGGCACGGACTATCAAGCGCTAGAAAAGCCGCTAAACGTACCAAAAGATAGCGTCGTAAAGGTTTTTAGCTACGAGTGCGTCCACTGCTATAAATTTGACCGAACGATTACAAAAAAGCTGATGTCAAAGCTTGAAGATGTGAAATTTATCCCATATCATCTAAGCACAAAAGGCAAGCTTGGTGAGACCGCGAGTAAAATTTTTGCTGCCCTTATATCGATAGATGAGGC
>CALISV010000233.1 GCA_938041615.1 uncultured Campylobacter sp.
ATGTCGGTATATATGCCGTCATTGTATCCGGCCCCCAATTTAATCCATTGTATTGGGTGGCTAACACCATTATTATCGTTAAAATTAGCAAAAAGCCCACTAGATAAAGTCACAAGCGCAATCAGCGCAAATTTAATGTTTTTCATTTCTATTTCCTTCTTATTAAGAAATATTTCATTTTTCTATAAAATCCGAAATTTTTTCAGCCTGTTTATACATCGGATATGCCCATGCATCAAGGACTATTTGCGAGAGCGTCATATTTGTCATGTTGCAAACGATAGGAGCGATGAAATTTACCGTAGATGTCTCGATCGGAGTGCTCACAACCATGATATTGTAAATCCTTAGCTCGCTTTTGTCGTTTATGTCCATCAGCTCCTGATAGTACGTCGGTATATCAAATTCGTAATTTCTCAAGGCATACGGATTTATCGCGGTGAAAGATGTATCGTCGTCCATGCTTTGAAGCTTTATGAAAAACTGATCTAATTCTTTTAACTCATAACTTTTGATGTGCTCAAAGCCTAAAATCGGACTTTTGACTTGAAAAACCATATACATCTCCTTAATTATGCATTTACCTTTTACGCGAATTGTACCTAAATTTTTCTATTTTTAAGCATAAATAAAACAAAAATTTACCAAAAAGCAACAAAAACAATGGTAAAATAGGCCGTTTAAAAAATTTAAATTTAAGGGAACGTATGAAAAATTTGATCAAATTTTTATCCGCAGCGTTTTTTGTTTGTTTAATCGGCGGTTGTGCCGACAAATACACCGAGCTTTATAATCTAACGCCGGATCAGTGGTACTCCGAGATCATAGGCGATATCAAAAATCGCGACCTAGAAAGCGCCGACAAACACTACACGGCGATGTCTAGCGAGCACGTAGCTAGCCCGCTTTTGGAGCAAATTTTACTGATACTAGCCCAAGCTCACGCCAACGACGAAGAGTATCTGATGGCGAATTTTTACCTCGATGAATACCTCAAAAGATACGGCGACAGCGGCCCTAGAAGCGAATTTGCACAGTATCTAAAGATAAAAGCGAATTTTGATTCATTCTCGCAACCTAATCGAAACCAAAAGCTAATGCAAGACAGTATCGCCGAGATAGAAAAATTTCTCTACATCTACCCAAACACGCAGTATCGCCCGCTGATCGAAACTATGCTGGTTAAATTTAAGCTCGCGATCTACAACCTAGACGTACAGATAGCCGATCTTTACGAGCGCACGGGCAGGGATGAGTCGGCGCAAATTTATAAAGAAAAGGTGCAAGCCTCGCCGCTAAATGACGCAAATATCGTGCTTCCGCAGCTTCCTTGGTATAGAAAAATGTTTGAATAGGAGCTAAATTTGCAAATTTACGAATCAAAAATGTTCCCCGCCCAGCTACCAGTCATCGTAGAGGACGAGCTATTTTTATATCCATTTATGATCACGCCGCTTTTTTTGAGCGACGAGGAAAATATCGAGGCGCTAAATTTAGCCCTCGAGTCGCAGAGTCCTATCCTAGTCGTACCGACGAAAGCGCAAAACGAAGGCGCGCGAGAATTTGACTCCATCTACGACGCCGGCGTCATTGGCACCGTGATGAGGCGAGTGCCGCTACCGGACGGTAGAGTGAAAATTTTATTTCAAGGAACGAGTAAGGGGCGCATAGTCTCAAGAGTATCCTCAAAGCCGCTGCAAGCCGTCGTGGACGTGCTGCATGAAAAAAGACCCGAAAATACAAAAAGCGACGCGCTACTAACCGTACTTCGCGAAAAGGTGCGAGATCTGGCCGCGCTTAGCCACTTTTTCCCGCCCGATCTTTTAAAAACGATAGAAGAGAGCGCCGAACCTAGCCGCGTTTGCGATCTGATTTTAAGCTCGCTAAGGCTAAAGAAAAAGACGGCGTACGAGTTTTTTATCGAGGAAAATTTGGAGCAAAAGCTACTAAAACTCATCGACTACGTCATCGAGGAGATCGAGGCAAACAAGCTCCAGCGCGAGATAAAAAACAAAGTCCACTCAAGGATCGATAAGGTAAACAAGGAGTATTTTCTAAAAGAGCAGCTAAAGCAGATCCAGCAAGAGCTCGGCTCCGATACGAGCCGCGAAGAGGAGATCGAGGAGTACCGCAAGAAGCTGGAAGCTAAGAAAAAATTTATGGGCGAGGACGCGTATAAGGAGATAAAAAAGCAAATCGACAAACTATCGCGCATGCATCCGGACTCCGCCGACGCCAACACGACGCAAAGCTACCTCGACTGGGTCGTGGAGGTGCCGTTTGAAAACCTGGCCAACAAAAAACTAAGCGTGCAAGAGGTCGCAAAGCAGCTAAACGCCGATCACTACGGGCTTGAAAGACCAAAAGATAGGATAGAGGAGTATTTTGCTCTGCGCGAGCTTTTACAGCTACGAGGCGTCGCGGGCAAGGTAAATAACGGCGCGATTTTGTGCTTTGCGGGGCCTCCGGGCGTCGGTAAAACAAGCCTGGCAAACTCGATCGCAAAGGCGCTAAAGCGCGAGCTGGTGCGCGTGGCGCTGGGCGGCCTTGAGGACGTAAACGAACTGCGCGGACACCGCCGCACATACATAGGCGCGATGCCGGGCCGTATCGTGCAGGGGCTCATCGAAGCAAAGCAGATGAATCCCGTCGTGGTGCTAGACGAGATCGACAAGGTCGGCAGGAGCTTTCGCGGCGATCCGACGGCTGTGCTGCTAGAGATTTTAGATCCCGAGCAAAACAACAAATTTAGAGATTATTATTTAAATTTTAATATCGACCTGAGTAAGGTAGTTTTCGTCGCGACGGCAAACGACGTGAGCGCCATACCGCCCGCACTGCGCGATAGGATGGAGTTTATCGAGCTTAGCTCATACACCCCGCAGGAAAAATTTGAGATCGCGAAAAAATATCTAATCCCTCAAGAGCTCAAAAAACACGGACTAAAGCCAAGCGAAGTAACTCTAGGTAAAGACGTGCTAAGCCTCATCATCTCGGACTACACGCGAGAAAGCGGAGTGCGAAATCTGCGCCGCCGCCTAGCCGATATCTTTAGAAAAGCGGCAAAAAGACTACTCGAGGGCGAAGCGCAAAAGATAACCGTGACGACTAAAAATTTGAATGAGTTTTTGGAAAAAAAGGTCTTTGAGATCGAGCATGCCGACAAAAAGCCGCAGATCGGTCAAGTAAATGGGCTAGCGTGGACGAGCGTGGGCGGCGACGTGCTAAAGATCGAAGCCATACGCATACAAGGAAAGGGCGGCCTGCAGATCACCGGCTCTTTGGGCGACGTGATGAAAGAGAGCGCATATATCGCGTTTAGCCTTGTCAAGGTACTAATCGATGCTAAAAAGATAAAAGTGCCTGCAAAAATCATCCCGAGTCTGCCGGACGATGTCAAAGACGGCGTAAAAAAAGAGCCGAGCCCTAGCGAAGTGTATCGCCGCTATGACTTGCATATCCACGTGCCAGAGGGCGCCACGCCAAAAGACGGTCCGAGTGCCGGTATCACGATGGTGACCGCGATCGCCTCGATCCTAACGGATACCAAAGTGCGAAGCGACGTAGCGATGACGGGCGAGATCACGCTAAGCGGCCGCGTGCTGCCTATCGGCGGACTAAAAGAAAAGCTTATCGCCGCGCATAAGGCTGGTATCAAAACCGCTCTGATACCGCGCAAAAACTATGAACGAGACCTTGGCGATATCCCGCAAGACGTCAAAAAAGACATGCAAATCATCCCAGTGGACGCCATTGAAGACGTGCTAAAAAATGCGTTTGTCGCAAAGTAACTACTAAATTTAATTAAATTTAGCCTCGATAGCGAGGCTAAATTTCTACTTGAGTATCTTTAAATTTATTTGATTAAACTTTATATTTTGAAATCATTTTTTATGTAATGCGTATGCAAATCGGCTGGATGCTATGGTGGTATAATTTTTTGGTTGCCCATAAAATTTGAGTACTGATTTATTGACATAAATTAGCTTGGATCACGATATTTCAAATTTGCAAATAACATTGCTATAAGTAGTATACAAATATATTCTTGCACACATACTACTTTGGTATGAATTTATAAAATATAGTGCCATCAATCGATCTAAAATTTAGCATATGATGTTTTTTTGTGTGCGGGCTTTTATGATGTTAATTTATAAAATTTAATCTCGTCAGTGACAATACTGTTATGTTTATTTTAAGTAAGAAGTTTGTCTTATAATTAAGCCTGAGAAAAGCGAAGAGTGTAAAATTTAGAAAATTTGAAAAGAAAAGATAAGCCCTAAAAAGGGCTTAAAAATTATAGTCCTTCAAAAGGATTGGTTACTACGTCGTCGCGATCGACTACGTAAGGTATCAAAGCTGCTTGGCGAGCGCGCTTGATAGCCTTTTCTACCATCTCTTGGTATTTTTTAGAAGTGCCGGTTAGGCGTCTTGGCATGATTTTAAATCTCTCTGACAAGCAGTACTTCAAAAGCGAAGTGTCCTTGTAGTCGATAAAATCTATCTTTGCCTCTGTAAATTTGCAGTATTTGCGTGAATATTTTCTTTTTTCAGCCATCGTTTTTTCCTTAATTAAAATGGTATTGTTTCGTCGCCGTCATCGTATTTGTCGGCATCTATATCTATTTCTCGGACGTTATCGCCATAGTATTCGTCTTTTGGCTGTTGCTTTTGTTGCTGCGGTTTATTCAAATTTTGCCTTTGCGCGCCTCCTTGAGCGTAGCTATTTTGCTGATTTTGTCCGCCTTGATAGCCGCCGCCGTAGCTGTTATTTTGGTAACCGCCTTGCTGATAGCCTTGATTACTATTTTGATTGTATCCGCCTTGCTGTTGTCCTCCGCCTAGCATCTCCATATTTTCCACGCTGATCGTGTGTTTGCTTCTATTTTGTCCGTTATTATCCGTCCATTGGTCGAATTTTAGGCGACCCTCAACTAGAAGCTTTGAGCCTTTGGAAAGATATTGGTTTGCTATTTCCGCTTGTTTTCCGAAAAATGTTATGTCTATAAAGCACGTTTCTTCGCGTTTTTCGCCGTTTACGTTAAATTTTCTCGTTACGGCGATGGCGCTGTTGCCTATGGCTGCGCCCGCAGTCGTATATCTAAGCTCGATATCTCGTGTTAAATTTCCTACTAAAACGACTCTATTAAACATTTTTCGTCCTTATTCTTGCGCTGTCGGAGCTTCTTCTGCTTTGACTTTCGGTTCTTTTTTGTTTAGTTTGATGCCCTTGCTCATCTTTTCCCAAGCGGCGATCTCTTTTTTGTTTTCAAATTTGACCGTTAAGAATTTGATGATCTCTTCGGTGATTCTGATGATACGTTCGACTTCGGCGATAGCTTGAGTCGGAGCCTCGAAATACACGACGAAATAAGTTCCGCGCTCGTATTTTTTTACGGTATAGGCTAGTTTTCTAGTGCCCATAGACTGCACAGACGCGATATTTGCGCCGTTTTTGGTTAGGATTTCTTTAACGAAATCAACTTTTGCGCTTACTTCTTCTTCCGTCAAAGTAGGCTTCAAAATGAATAAAAGCTCGTAGTGCTTCATTGATTCTCCTTGTGGGTATTAAGCTCGCTTGCACGGTTGCAAACGGGCAAGGAAGTCTTTCGACAAGAGCTGATTTTATCTTTTTTTTACTTAATATTTGCTGTTTTTGCCGATAAGATTTTGTAGGCCGAGCACGCAGGAGAGTAGAAAGGTTTTTTTATCAAGCGCAGAGTTTGTTTTTAGCTCAAATTCCGCCAAATTTAACGCGGTAAAAATTTCCCTATACGCTTTTAAATTTACAGCCAGACACTGCCTTTTTAGTTCGTTTGCGACGTTTGGCGGCGGTGCATAGCCGAGCGTTTCTTTTATGTCAAATTTACCTGTTATTTTGATGCCGGCATGTAGCTTAAAAAGTCTAAAAAACGCGCGGTAAAGCGAGTTAATAAACAAAATTTCATTAAAATTTCCATCATCCGCGCAGGAGAAAAAATCGGCTCTGATATCTTTTAGCGCGATAAATTTATCGAAAAAATCGTCAAAACTCACGCTTGATAGCGAAAAAACCAAGCTTCTCACGATATTTTCGTTTATAGGCTCGTTTAGGGAGGCTAGTTTATTTAGCTCGCTTGCGGCTAGATATAAATTTTCGTTGTGTATGCGGTAGAGTTCAAAAAGCGCGTTTCTCGTGATATTTAGGCTTATTTTTGCTGCTTGTCTGCCGAGCAAATTTATGGCTTCTTCGGGCGAGCCGGGTTTAAAAAATCTCGCAAAATTTACTCCAAAAGCCTTTTGCGTATCAAAAACGGCTTTGGCGTCGGGCTCGAAAAGCTCGAAAATAAATACGCCGCCGTTTTTGCAACCGTCTATCAGGATTTTTAGCTCTTTTACGGGGATTTTTTTGTCGCTTTTTACGTGCAAAAGCGGGCTATCGCCAAAGAGCGAAGGCTCGCAAAGATGCGCGCGCGCAGCGTCAAAATCGTACTCTTCGTAGTAAAGGC
>CALISV010000234.1 GCA_938041615.1 uncultured Campylobacter sp.
TTGGTTGTAAATTTAAATAAAACTGCCAAGATTAGATTTGGCGCAAATGAAAATGTAAACTGCGTTCTTGGTGTGGGTCATGATGCTTGGAAAAAGCTTGAAATTTCAAAAAATCTGCCAAAAGAGCTTGTAAATTTTAAAGCGATAAAAGGCGATAAGCACGAAGCCGTGAGCACCGCGGGCGATATCCACGTGCATATTAGGGCGTTAGACGCTGCGGACTGCTTTGATATGGCGCAAAACATAAAGGCCGAACTTTTTAAATTTGCCAAGCTCGCAGACGAAACTCAGGGTTTTAAATACCACGACGGCAGGGCGATTATCGGCTTTGTAGACGGTACGGAAAATCCAAACGGCGAAGACAGGGACTTTTTTGCCAAAGTCGGCGACGAGGACGCGAAATTTAAGGGCGGAAGCTATGTGTTCGTGCAAAAATATAAACACAAAATGAGAGAGTGGAATGCAACTAGCGTGAGCGAGCAAGAAAAGGTCATCGGCCGCACGAAAGCAGACGACATCGAGATGAGCGAGGATGAAAAGCCTAGCAACTCGCACTCCGCCGCGGCAAACGTAGGAGATGATAAAAAAGTCGTTCGCGGAAATATGCCTTTTGTCGAGGGAAGCGTGACGGGGACGTACTTTATCGCGTATGCTAGCACGTTTTCGACGGTTGAAGCGATGCTAAATAAGATGTTTATCGGCGAGCCGCGCGGCAACTCGGATAGATTGCTTGATTTTAGTACGGCGATGACCGGAGCGCTATTTTTCGCGCCTACTTTTGATATGCTCTCAAGCTATAGCGCGGAGTAGGATTTTTCGGCTCGCGAACCCTCCTAAATTTCTGGCGTTTTGCGGGCTGCCGCTTTAAATTTTGCTTTCAATAACCTCGCTAAATTCGCTTTTAAAATTTAAAACCAAGATTAGTATTTTTTCGTAAGCTTTTACCGCTAAATTTGCAAAATTTACTTGCAAATTTACGGCATGAACCGCGCAAATATAAAATTATATTTTTATAAAATCATACTTTCATCATACTTTTCTTATATAATCTTTTTACATTTTAAATTTAAGGGAGCAAAATGAAAAAAATCCTACTATCAAGCTTGCTCGCCTGTTCGCTCTTTGCAGCGGGCGAGGTGTACAGCCCATCGGTAAAAGACGTTTACGCCGACGCGACGTCGCAAAAAAGCATAGGCAGGCTCTTGCCGACGAACGGGGTTAAAATTTTAGCCACGCAGGGTGACCGCGTGAAAATCTCCGTTAAAGGCTACCAAAATCCGGCCGTTAGCAACGTCGTTTATTTTAGCGACTCCGAGCGCGTCATCGCCGTGGCGTTTGCCAAAACCGCGACGCCTGAGATCAAGGTCGTAAAAAAGGGCGCTAACGGCAAATGGGACGAGGTCGAGACCGTGGTCTATGCGCAAAAAGACGGCTTTACGAGCGATCTAGGCGGACTTTTTGCTAAGGGCGGCGAGCTTTACAAAGAGAGTTGCGGCGTGTGTCATTCGCTACATCAAACCACGCACTACAAGGCAAATCAGTGGCCTAACCTGCTAAAATCGATGATCGCGCGAACGGCGATCGGCAAAGACGACGAGTGGCTGGTGATACAGTACCTGCAAAAGCACTCTGCTGACGTAAACGTGGCAAAAAAGTAAAAGCGGCGCGTAAATTTGACGAGGGTTTACGCCTAACGCACCCGCAAATGGACGAGATTTGCGGGAGCTAAATTTATACGCTCTTTAAAACGCCGAATTTGAAGGTTCGGCGGATGGTAAATTTAGCGTACAAAACGAGATATACGCTAAATTTGAGCGGCTGCTTTGCGAGCTAGGCTGCGCGAACGAGGCTTTTAGTTGTCAAATTTGACTCGCTGGACTAGAGAGCGGTCAAATTTGAGCGTAAAAGCTTAAATTTGAGTCCGTGCAAAAGACCGGCTTTGCCAACCTGCGAAGTAAATTTTACAGGGTACCCTACGCAGTAGGGACTTTAGGCGGGTGCAGGGAGCGCTTGCGCTTCCGCCCGTAAAGATCGGCTTTGCTGATCTGAGGAATCAAAAATAGAAAAAAATGAGTCGAATTTACGCCGCTTTCGAAAGAAGCGGTGTGCTTCAGGTGGGTGCAGGGAGTATTTATACTCCCGCTCGGAGGTCGGATTTTATTCGACCGAGAAGTAAAAAATAGGAGAGGAAAATGAACCTACAAAGACGAAATGTATTAAAAGGCGGAGCGGCGCTTGCGGCGGCTCCTTTGTTTTCTAGCGTAACGGCGTCAAATTTACTCGGCGCCGAGCTAAATACGGCAAACGTACGTAACGGCGAGGTGCTAACGGCTGCTCACTGGGGCATGCTAAAGGTTAGCATCAAAGACGGCAAGATCGTAAAATCAGAGCCGTTTCAAAAAACGAGCGAAGTGTATAATCCGCTGCAACACTACACCGCCGACATGGTCTATAAATCACGCATAAAATACCCTATGGTGCGCAAAAGCTACCTAGAAAATCCGGACTCGCCAAAACCAGAGCTAAGAGGTAAAGACGGCTGGGTACGCGTACGCTACGAGGACGCGATAAAACTAGTGGCTAGAGAGCTAAAAAAGACGAGAAAACAAAAGGGGCTAGAGGGCGTGTTTGCGGGTAGTTACGGCTGGAAATCAAGCGGCAACGTGCATAACTCGCGAATTTTACTTCATAGATTTATGAACCTTAGCGGCGGATTCGTGGGCTCGCTAGGCGACTACTCAACCGGCGCTAGCCAGATCATCATGCCTCACGTAGTGGGTAGCATCGAGGTCTACGAGCAGCAAACTAGCTGGCCTGTGGTGCTAGAAAACTCAAAAGTAGTCGTCATCTGGGGCGCAAACCCGATGGCAACCCTTCGCATAGCGTGGACGAGCACCGACGAGCAGGGATTTAAGTACTTTGAAGAGCTAAAAAAACGCAGCAATATAAAGGTCATAATAATAGACCCAATCAGAAGCGATACGGCGCAGTACTTTGACAAGGCTCAGTGGATAGCTCCGGTGCCAAACACCGACACCGCGATGATGCTAGGCATGATGCACTACCTATACGAGAGCGGCAAATACGATAAAAACTTCATCGAGACCTATACGAGCGGTTTTGATAAGTTCCTACCGTATCTGCTCGGTAAAACTGACGGCACGCCTAAAAATTTAGAGTGGGCGAGCAAAATTTGCGGCCTAAAAGCAAGCCTCATAAAAGAGCTTGCCGATACCTTCGCCGCTAACCGCACGATGATAATGAGCGGATGGGGTATGCAGCGCGCGCATCACGGCGAGCAGCCGCACTGGGCGATGGTGACTTTGGCGGCGATGCTAGGACAGATCGGGCTTCCTGGCGGAGGTTTTGGCCTTAGCTACCACTACTCAAACGGCGGCGCTCCGACTTGCAAAGGCGCGGTTATCGGCGGCGTAAATAGCGCAAGCGTGGGTAAATTTAACGACGAGGGCGAGTTTATCGGTACCGATAGCGGAGAATTTGACGCAAACGGCCGCTTCGTCGCTAAAGCCGCGGCAGTAGCTGGCACTGGTCAAAGCTGGCTGCAAAAGGCGACAAACTATGCATTCCCGGTCGCTCGTATCGCGGACGCCCTGCTAAATCCGGGCAAAGTGATCGATCACGACGGCAAGAAAATCACGTATCCGGATATCGACTTTATCTACTGGGTCGGCGGCAATCCTTTGGCTCATCATCAAGAGACGAACCGCCTGCTAGAAGCGTGGCGCAAACCTCGCACGGTAGTCGTAAACGAAGCTTATTGGACGCCGACGGCTAAGATGGCTGATATTGTATTTCCGACTACTACCGCATACGAGCGCAACGACGTAACGATGACGGGCGACTACTCGAATATGAACATAGTGCCGATGAAGCAAGTCGTGGAAAAATACGCCGAAGCTCGCGATGATTATCAAATTTTCACCGATCTTTGCAAGGCGTACGCTAAAAATTTAGTCGTAGCCTACACCGACAACGGCAAGGACGAATTTGACTGGATCAAAGAGTACTACGGCGCGGCGTACGAGCAGGTCAAGGCTATACCTGATTTTGAAACCGATATGAAGCCGTTTGAGGAGTTTTGGAACGAAAATAAGCCGGTAACTTTTGCCTCGACGCCTGAGAGCGATACGTGGGTGAGATTTGGCGAGTTTAGAGAGGATCCGGTGCTAAATCCGCTAGGAACGCCAAGCGGCCTAATCGAAATTTACTCCGAAACCATCGAGAAAATGGGTTATGAGGACTGCGGCGCGCATCCGATGTGGTTCGAGCCCGTCGAGTGGCTGGGTATGAAAGATAAGCCTGCGAAATTTCACCTGCTTAGCCTGCATCCGCTCGATCGCTTGCATTCGCAGCAGAGCAACACCTCAAATCGCAAGAGATACGCCGTCGCGGATCGAGAGCCGGTGCTAATAAATACCGAGGATGCTAAGGAGCTCGGCATTAAGCAGGGCGATCTGGTGCGCGTGTTTAACGCTCGCGGCGAAATTTTGGCGGGAGCCAACGTAAGCAGCGACATAATGCGCGGCGTGGTGCAGATTTTCGAAGGCGCGTGGTACGATCCTAACGCCGAGGGGCTTTGCAAAAACGGAAATCCGAACGTGCTTACGATCGATCTTCCTACGAGCGAGCTTGCCAACGGCAACATCTCCCACACGGCGCTGGTAGATATCGAGCTTTATAAACACAAGGCGGGCGAGGATATCAAACTAACCGCATTTATGCCGCCTAAAGGGGCGAAGTAGGGATTGGGGAGGGGCGGTCTGGGTTTTAGGGCGAGGCTCTATCCCCGGATCGCCGAGGATTTGCTGCGGCGACGGGCTGAGTGAATTTTATTTGCCATAGCTTTGTAAGTGCAGTAAGCTAGAGGAGAGGCGAGCGAGTATTTGCCTCGCCGTCCTACTCTCTATTTGCTCGTGAAATTCTCGCTAAATTTAAGAACTTGCCGTTTGGCTAGAATTTCAATCCAAACTAAAAAACCGCCTAAGCTTCCATTTAAAATTTTTCTTCGGAATTTGTGTATCACTAAAATCGTCGCTCCAAATTTCGTTTTTATCGGTGAAATAGCCGCTATTTTGAGCCTGCGGTATAAAGTCGGTCCGATCTTCTATTTTTACGTTTAGCGCCTTGAAATATTGTAGCAGCTCATAATACTCTTTTGCAGATACGGCATTTACTAAAAAGAAATTT
>CALISV010000235.1 GCA_938041615.1 uncultured Campylobacter sp.
GCCATTGTTGCGGGCGGTCCTGGTGCTCTTTTTTGGATGTGCTTGATGGCATTTTTAGGATCAGCTTCAGCTTTTATAGAGAGTACGCTAGCACAAATTTATAAGACAAAAGACGTTTTTGGATTTAAAGGTGGTCCAGCTTATTACATCAAAAATGGCCTTGGCATAAAGTGGTTGGCTTCGCTTTTTGCGGTGATTCTCATCATCACCTACGCATACGGCTTTAACGGCCTTCAAAGCTACACCATGACATCAGCGTTTGAAATTTACTACGACAAAGCTGGTAGCAACGTTAGCTTTGCACAAAGCGGCCTACCTGTTGGCATCGGCCTTATTCTTACGGCATTTGCGGCAGTTATGTTTTTTAGCAAAAGCCACGTCATCGGCAAGGTCAGCTCCTATATCGTGCCTTTTATGGCGCTTGCTTACATCCTGCTAGCCTTTATTGCGATCTGCTTAAATTTAGACAAACTCCCCGCCGTCTTTGATATGATCATGAAAAGCGCCTTTGATTTTAAGGCGATATTCGGCGGATTTGCCGGTAGCGTGATCGTCTACGGTATCAAGCGCGGACTGTTTTCAAACGAAGCCGGTATGGGTTCTGCGCCAAACGCCGCTGCAGCCGCTCACACGAGCCACCCCGTAAAGCAAGGACTCGTGCAGGCGATGGCGGTTTTTATAGATATGACGATCTGCGTGGCTTCTGGCATGATAGTGCTTTTCTCGCAGGCCTATATCACAAAGCAAACGGGTGCCGGCGGCGAACTGCTCACCGCGCTTCCTTTGGTGCAGGCCGCGATGCGCGAGTACTACGGCGAGATCGGCCTTCACTTTACGACGCTTGCGGTGGTGCTTTTTGCCATCACGTCGCTGATCGGCAACTACTACTACGCGCAGGCAAATATCAAATACCTCACCAAAAACCACAAAATCGCCATAGCCTTTAAGCTAACGGCGGTCGCGATGATATTCGTCGGAGCGCAGATGAACCTAACTATCGCTTGGAATATCGCCGATATCACGATGGCGGCGATGGCTACGATAAATATCGCTGCGATCTTTATGCTATCAAAAGTCATGATAAAAGCCCTAAAAGACTACGAATCGCAAAGAAAAGCGGGGCTAAATCCGGAATTTGACCCCGAGAGCATAGGCATCGCAAACACAACTTGCTGGAGAAAAAAATGAACATAAACGGACAACTTTTAAATTTACAAATCCATAGAAAAGTCGCAAAAATCGGCATGAGCGTCACCCTAGCCACAGTTTGCCTAACGGCGCTAGGGCTTAAAGGCAGAAACAAAGGCAGCTTTAAAAAGTGGCACGTAGCCTCAGGCGTCGCGTTTGTGGGTTTTTCGCTCTATCACGCGGGCCTCTACGAAAACGGCATCTTTAGAAACATGATCGTAAACGCAAATAAGAAAAACGCCGAGGCAAAAAGGCTAGCAAGCGATGATCAAGATAAATGACGCGGAAATTTTAGCCTACATCGGCGAGGATCTGCCCTACTTTGATCTTACGACCTCGCTTCAAGGCATCCGCAAAAACGCCATCTTAACCATACTGCCGCGCGAGGACGTGACGGTTAGCTGCGTAGACGTAGCAGCCGGTATCGCGCGTTTGCTAGACTGCGAGGCGCAAATTTGCGTCCCAAACTCCGCCGTCGCGGCCGCAAAAGAGCCGATCGTAAAAATCAGCGGTAGCTACAATAATGTGCACAAAGCCTGGAAACTAGCGCAAATTTGCCTAGAATACGCCTGCAAGATCGCCTCCTACGCAAGAGCGATGAACGAAGCCGCCAAAAGCGTAAATCCAAAATGCGAAATCCTAGCCACGCGCAAGAGCTTCCCGTTTGCTAAGAAATTTTGCCTAAAAGCCGTGCTTGAGGGCGGCTGCGGCGTGCATAGGCTAAATTTGAGCGATAGCGTGCTATTTTTCAAAAATCACATCAAGGCTTACGACTCGTATGAGGAGTTTTTGGCTCAAATTTCAACCTTTAAAGCAAAAGCTCCCGAGCGCAAAATCGCCGTCGAATGCGAAAATTTAGACGACTGCGAAGCGCTTTTAAGAGCGGGTGCCGACGTCGTGCAGTGCGATAAATTTACGCCGGAGGCGGTAAAGCGAGCAGTAGACTTGCGAGATAAAATTGCCCCAAACGCGGCCCTAGTCGCAAGCGGCGGGATAAATCTAAAAAACGTCAGGGAATTCGCTAGCGCCGGCGCGGACGCACTCGTTACGTCAGCTATGTACACGCAAGGCATGGCCGACATCACAGCGGTTTTAGAGATAGTATAATTTGCAAATTTGACGGACAGCTTGGCGAGTCAAATTTGCGCTTGAGTTTAACGTATAGCTACCTCAAATTTTCTCATTTTCTATCCTTTCTAAAGAATTTCTCTATCATTTTTTGATTACATACTTCCAAATACTTCTCCCTACCGCTATCGCAAAAATCCGTACTCCCGGGATTGCCGCCATATGCCCTTATAATTTCACCCGCTATCCCCTGGTATCCAATGCTCATATATACGTTATCTGCTAGAATTTTACCGGTATATCTATCTTTGATCACGGCACCGTAGTTAAAATCAATATATAACATATCTGTCAATACATTAGGTTTTATGTCGGGCTTTAGTTCTAAGAGATGATATAGATCTTCCGCTACGAGCTCGATAGGCGCTATCTCATCTTCATTGATTTCTTTGCGAGCTACGCATTTGTCTTTGTAAATTTGCTTGAGATCTTTTATATTGTATTTTATGTAGCTTAATATTTTAGACGGTTTTATATCTATCGTCGAGGCATTTCTATCATCAAGTAACGATTTTCTCTCTGGCTATCTTATCCTCGCTTTCATGACTTGGTTGCAGTTGATTAAAAAATATATTTAATTCTTCATACGTTATCGGGATACTCTTTAAAAAGCCTCTTGTGCTTAACTTGGCTGATAAAAAGCACTCTTTTGCGGTATAGTCATCCAGATAAATTCTAAAATATTTACCGTTCGTGGCGGGATTTTCGCTTTTTTCTTTATAATCTATGAAATTTACGTAGCCGCTTATCAAAGATATGAAATTCGCAGCAGTTTGCGTTTGCCTTTAGGGGCGATTAAAGCAACAAAAAAGCTTACGATTAGAAAAATGAGTGCG
>CALISV010000236.1 GCA_938041615.1 uncultured Campylobacter sp.
GGCTCGGTCATTACCTACATGGTAACTCCCGTCGCCAAATTTAAAAGCGCCTCGTTTAGAACAAAAAATACTTCGCCTTATTTTTTTTGATTCAAATTTGAAGTCAAACGGGGCTAGTATGCTACAAAAAAGTTGGATTTTAAAAATTTGAGTATTTAAATTTAACGCTCAAATTTAACAATCCAAATCAACAAAAAACCAAAATTTAAATCAAGATTTTTGATTTAAATCTTAGGTATAATTATCAAAAATGAGTTGAGGTAAGCTCAAATTTGCCTCGAGTAAATTTAGCATTTTCTCGGTGCGGGTCTGAGCCGTCCAAATTTAACGCAAAGCTAAATTTAAGCGCTCGGCGGCACGTAAAAGTCAAATTTAACGCGACGTAATCTCGCGGGCGTTTAAATTTACAAAGTCGCGCGACGAACTCGGCTATGCGGCAAGTTCAAATTTAAGCAAAGCCGAATTTATAAAGGGCGCGGCGCGTAAAAATTGGCGGACAGTGCGGCAAATTTGAGCTCAAATTTAACCGCGAACAAAAGCGAAACGAAATAAAATTTAAAATCTTAATACAAGGAGAAAGTTATGAACAGACGAGGATTTTTAGGACTCGGCGCGGCGCTGGGCGCGACTACGATGGCTCCTAGCCTTTTTGCGAAGGAAAACTTTACGATGTGGGGCGCGCCTGCGATCCCTAGCGTGATAATGGCAGTAGCAAGCATGCAAGGCGAACTAGCTAAGACGCACGACGTAAAGCTGCGCATCTGGAACACTCCGGACGTCCTGCGCGCTGGCGTTGCTAGCGGCGATATAAAGGTCACTATGTCGCCCTCAAACGTCGCGGCGAACCTGCGAAATCAGGGGTTAAATTTCGCGATGTTAAATTTACTCACGCTAGGCGTCATGAACGCGATGATAAAGGACGAAAGTATCAAGACGCTCGAGGACTTCGTCGGCAAAAAAATCATAATGCCGTTTAAAAACGATATGCCCGATCTCGTGCTACGCGCGCTTTGCAAAAAACGCGGCATAGACGCGAGCAAGCTTGATATCACGTATACCCAGACTCCGCCTGAAGCGGTGGGGCTGTTTATCCAAAAGGACTATGACGTGCTTATCGTACCGCAGCCTCTTAGCGAAGCGACGATTTTGCGCGGTAAAAAAGCGGGCGTAGCTGTGCATTACGGGCTTGATTTTCCTAAAACTTGGGGCGAGAGCTTTGGTGCCAAACCATACATCCCGATGGCCGGAATCATCGTAAACGTGGACTACTACGAGGCAAATCGCGCGCTTTTTGAAACTCTGCATGCCGATCTAACAAGCGCGCTAAAATGGATTCTAGAAAATAAACAAAGCGCGGCTAAAATCGGCGCCGAGTATCTGCCTGCGCCCGAGCCTGCGCTAGTCGGGGCTTTTGATAAAGCAAATTTGACCGTAACAAAAGCGCATGAGTTGCAAGACGACGTGATGGCGTTTTTTGAGCAAATTTTCGAGTTTAATCCAAAGCTTCTCGGCGGCAAAATGCCTGATAAGAGCCTGTTTTTATGATACTCGTCGATAACGTCAAAAAAGACCGTGGCGCGTTTTTAAAAGTCGCAGACTACCTTTGGGGCGGCTTTAGCGGTCTTGCGACGATAGCGCTTATCATCGCGCTTTGGCAGATCGGCAGCGAGCTGGGAGGGGAGTTTTTGCTCCCGGCTCCGCAGGCCGTTTTCGTGCGGGCTTACGAGCTTTTGGCGGATTATAAAAACAGCGAGATAAACATCACTCTCGTGCGCTCGCTAGTGGGAGTCGGTACGGCCTGTGCCATCGGTATCACGCTGGGTCTGGTTGCGGGAGCGTATAGAAGCTTTGCCGCATTTTTAAAGCCCGTGATCACGACGCTGCTTTCTATGCCGCCTATTATTTGGATTGTTTTAGCTATATTTTGGTTCGGGTTTGGCGACGAGGGGGAAATTTTAGCCGTAAACGTCGTTTTTACCATCATCATCACGGTTTTGCCGCTAACCTTTGCTAGCTCGATGGTCGGCATGATGAGCGTGAGCGAGGAGCTAAAGGAGATGTTTGACGCGTATAAGCTAGGCGTTTGCAAAAAGATTCGCCACCTATACGTTCCGCACCTAACCAGCCACATCATCAGCTCTCTAAGCGTCGCCGTGGGCATGGGCGTAAAGATCGTCATCATGGGCGAGCTACTAGGCGCAAACGACGGTATGGGCGCTAAGATCGCGAGCGCTAGAGTGATGCTAGATACAACCGAAGTGATGGCCTACGTCGTGCTTACTATCGCTATCATTATGCTTTTTGAGTATCTGGTTATCGAGCCGCTAAAGATCACGCTAATGCCGTGGAAAAGGTAGTTTGTGATGCTGGAACTTCAAAATTTAGAATACGAAATTTTGCGCGACAAGGTCGTGCGCGATTTTAGTTTAAGGGTCGGCGCGGGCGAAGTAGTGACGCTATTTGGGGCGAGCGGCTGCGGTAAAACCACGATCCTGCGCCTGATCTCGGGGCTTATCGATCCGCGCAAAGGCAAGATAATCAATAAATTTAATAAAACGACCTATCTCTTTCAGGAAAATCGCCTGCTCGAGTGGAAAAATGCGCTCGAAAACGTACTGCTCGTGATGGACGAATCCGATGAAAAGGCTGTGCTAGAGCTCTTTGCTAGACTTGGGCTAACGGAAAAAGATGCGCTAAAGTACCCTGACGAGCTAAGCGGCGGTATGCGCCAAAGGGTAGCCTTCGTGCGGGCGATCGTGACAAAGCCTGATTTGTTGCTGATGGATGAGCCGTTTTCGGGGCTTGATTATGATATGAAAGAAATCCTGATAGACATCATCACGCGCCGCGTCGAGGAGGGTATGAGCGTCGTGCTAGTGACTCACGACAGGATGGAGGCCGCGCGCATGTCTAGTAAAATTTGCTTTTTAGCGAGCAAGGGCGCGGTGATCGAGCGCGAGCTGGAGCTTGACCGCGCCTTTTCGCAGCGGGATTTTGCCTACGCTAGCGGCGTGATAGACGAAAATTTTAAAGGAAAAATTTATTATGATTAACGACTTTTTCACCCATCCGATGAGAATTTTTTTCCTTACGAGCGCGGTTTGCGCGGTGCTGGGCGGTGCGGTGTTTTTTACGCCCGTGGATTTTGTTAGCTGGCACAAATTTATCTTTTTGCACCTTGTTGCAGCGCTTGCGTATGCGGGATTTTTGCTAACGGGACTAACTGATTGGACGAATTTTAGCGGAGGGCTAAAAAAGCACGCCTACGTTATGTTTTCGTTTTTTGCGGCGAGTTTTTTTAGCGCGTTTTTTAGCCTGTTTGCGGCTCATTTTTTTATGGCGCTTTTTTGGGCATATCTGGCGGGGCTTTGCGTTTATATGATCTGGCTTGATAGAAACGACGATCAGCTGGGGGTTTTGGCATTTTTACTAGGCATTTTGGGCTTTGAGATTTACTATCTGCTTAGCGGCGAGGAGAAATTTTTAAATTTACAAATCCATCTGCACGTTATTGCGATTTTGCTCGTATCTTTTCGCGTTAGCGTGGTGCTTGGCAAAGAGGCTCTAAACCGCGAGCCCGGTATGCAAGACGCGGCTTTCGTGCCAAATTTCGTCTATAAAAACATCGCGATCGTTAGCGTTTGCGCGTTTTTGTTAGTTAGCGTGTTTTTTGAAGGCAGCAAGGCGGTAAATTTTGCCGCGATAGCCTGCGGTAGCGCGATTTTAGCCAAGCTAAAAGAGTGGCACTACAAGGAGCTTTTGCGCCATAGCTTCGTGATTTATTACTACCTGATGCAGCTTTTGCTGGCGGTGGCTTATGTCGGTTACGGCGCGAGCGGGATTTTGGGCCTGGGGCTAGAGACAAATATGCTGCACGTCATCGCGCTAAACGGCATTATTTTTAGCATTATGCTTATCTTTAATATCGCGGGTCTGCGCCACAGCGGGCAGGAGCTTGAGTTTTTACGCCTGAGCAAGATCGCTTTTGCGCTCGTTGTCGTTGCCGGCGTTTGCAGGGGCTTTTTGGCTTACGTTTGGAGCGGATTTTATATCCATCTACCCGCGACGCTTATCGCCGTAGCCTTCGCGCTTTGGTTTATCGATTTTTATAAAATTTTTAGAGATAACGAGTTTAGCGACGATCCGGAGTAGGCTAATCCAGCGTCCTTTTATACCTAGCGAGCGATATGGCCGTGCTAACGCATAAAAACGCCAAAATCGCGGCCAGGTCGTAGTAAAAATCGCTAAGTTGGGCGCTTTTTAGCCATACGCCTCTAATGATACGCAAAAAATGCGTCAGCGGAAAGCACTCGCCGATAAACTGCGCCCACGCGGGCATCCCGTAAAAAGGAAGCATAAATCCCGACAGCAACATCGAAGGCAAAAAGAAAAAATAAGTCATCTGCATCGCCTGCAGCTGGCTGCGAGCTAGCGTGCTAAAGGTAAATCCCACGCCCAAATTTGCAAGCATCAGCAAGGTGCAAGCCGTAAAAAGCGCGGCCCAATCTCCGATAGCGGGCAGTCCAAACAGCAGCCTCGCTATCAACAAAAGCGCGCCTACTTGCAGGTAGACTATGAGTAGGTAGGGTAAAATTTTGCCTATCATCACCTCAGCCGGGCGCAACGGAGCGGCGAGGAGATTTTCCATCGTGCCGTGCTCAAACTCCTTCGTCACCGATATGCTCGTTAGCAGGATCGTCGTTAGCGTGAGCAAGATACCCATGAGTCCCGGGATGATCTGATAGCGCGTGAGTAGCTCGGGGTTGTAGCGAGAGTGTGCGCGCAGCTCAAATTCCACTCTAGGCTGGGCGTAGCTGGGCTTGTCTCTAGCTAGAGCTTGCTCAAAAGCTATTTGCAGCGCGGCTGCGGCGCCCGAGTTTGCCGAGGGATCGGTGGCGTCGGTGGCGATTAAAATTTTAGGCGTTTGGCCTCGCATGAGGTCGCGTTCTAAATTCGGCGGAAAATAGATAATAAACTGCGCCTCGCCGCTTTGCATCATAGCTTCGGCTCTAGCTGCGCCCGCGCCGACGTGTTTGACGTCGAAAAACTCCGTATTTTTCATCGCGCTAACTAGCGAGCGGGTGAGCTTGCCGCCGCTATCAGCGATCACTACGGCTGAGGGCAGGTGGCGAGGGTTGTTGTTTATCGCATAACCAAAAAGCAGCATCAGCATCAGCGGCATCGCGATGATCATCGCTAGCGTCGCGCGGTCTCTTAAAATTTGACGAAATTCCTTTACGATCATCGCTGCGGTGCGTGAAAACGAGATAAATTTCATCGCCGCTCCTAAAATCGCTCGTCTTTATAAAGCTCTAACAGGTAGATGAAAACATCCTCCAGGCTCGCTTTTATCGGGTTTAGACTTAGCTCGCCTTGTGGTATCGCAAGGCTCCTAACCGCTTCTTGCAGCGCGGCCTCGTTCTTTGCCGTGACGTGATAGCCGTTGCCAAAAGCCGAAACGCTAAGCGCAGCGTTTGAGGCTAGCAGCGACGCCGCTTCGCCCGCTCTATCTCCGCTTAGCTGCCAGACGTTTAGATCGTAGCCGGCGATGATATCTGATTGCGTGCCGCGGGCTAGGATCTTGCCGTAGGCGATGTAGATGAGCTCGTGGCAGCGCTCGGCCTCGTCCATGTAGTGCGTGGAGACTAGCACGGTGATGCCGTCCTGGGCTAGTTCGTGGATGATATCCCAAAACTCGCGCCTAGCCTTTGGATCTACGCCTGCCGTGG
>CALISV010000237.1 GCA_938041615.1 uncultured Campylobacter sp.
GGGCGCTACGGGCGAATATATAGTTGCTTACAGACCTGCAATCGAGCCGATGGGCGAGAGTAAGAGCGACTTTTGGATCTGCGAGCAGATCTGCAAGCGCTGGGGATACGGCGAGGTCTTTAGCGAGGGCAAGGACGAGTTAGGCTGGATGAAAGAATTCTACGCCGATGCCGTAGAGCAAGCCAAAGGCCTAAATATAACGATGCCTAGCTTTGAGGAATTTTACGACAAAGGCTTCGTGCGCTTTGAAAAGGACGACGAGAGCAGCGCGCTATATACGCGCCTTGCGGCATTCCGCGAAAATCCCGCCAAAAACCGCTTAGGCACGCCGTCTGGCAAGATCGAGCTTTACTCGCCGGTAATCGCTAAGATGGGCTATGCCGACTGCCCGCCGATGCCTACGTGGATCGAGCCAAAAGAGTGGCTAGGCAACGCTAGCAAAAAGTACCCGCTGCATATCGTCAGCCCGCACTCTCGCTACCGCCTGCACAGCCAGCTAAACAACTCTATCATCAGAAATTTCGCCGAAGTTAGCGGCAGAGAGCCGGTTTTAATCAATCCAAAAGACGCCAAAGAGCGCGGCCTGGCTACGGGCGACGTTGCGCGCGTATTTAACGACCGCGGCGAGATACTAGCGGGCGTGCTAGTCACCGACATAGTGCCTGAGCGCGTCGTAGCTATCTGCGAGGGCGCGTGGTACGACCCTGAAAAATGGGGCGAAAAGAGCCTCTGCCAGCACGGCTGCGTAAACGTGCTAACCTTTGACAAAGGCACGTCAAGTCTCGCGCAAAGCAACTCGGCTCACACCGTGCTAGCGCAGATTGAGAAATTTAAGGGGGAGATTAAACCTATAACAGCGTTTTCTAAACCTAAAATCTTACAAAGTATTTAATGCGTCGTCTTTTAAGCGTCTTTGAATGAGCTAGAAAATTTCGCCCTGCGACAGGCTAATTGCCTAGTCTTGGGACGAAATTTTCGTCGCAACATTCAAATCCATCTTAAAATACTTCCGCTTACGTTTTTTGGGCGGCGCGCCGTCTCGTCTTGCCTTTTTGCGCTCAAATTTGCAATCAGCCGATTTCAACAAATATTGTCTTTTGCTGAAATTTTGCGCTTCTAGCGAAAACATATGCGCCGAAAATTTCAGGCGATACGAAGGCGAGCCGAAATTTTCGTGCTGACGAAGTCAGGCGCTGCATCCGTTTGAGCGGGAGCGTAAAATTTATCTCTTGGTTAAGCCCATTTTCTTTCGTATCCGTCAAATTTGAGCTTAAATTTTGCGCGGAGTAAAAACTCTGCTAAAATTCGCTCAAATTTAACCCAAAGGCCGCGCCGTGCAAATCCCGAATTTGATCCGAAATTTTATCCGCAAACGCATCGTTTTAGAGTCCGTTTTGTTGCCGTTTTACTATCCTGACGAAGGCGAGTTTGAGAGTTTTCAGGAGGGATATAGGCTCGCTAGCCGCAAAACGGGCGAGGAGCTTGCAGACGATACGCCCGGGCAGTGGCGCAAGAGCTGGCGGGTCATCGCGCGTAACGGCATGGACGATCCGTTTTTCGTAGATTTTGCCCTGGGGGACGCTTCGCCCGTGTATTTTGCCTATCACGGCGCTGGCTCTTGGGAGCCGATCAAGGTCGCGGACGACATCGTTAAATTTGAAGAGATTTTAACCGCCCTCGCCGCGCTTGGGGCACCTTGCTCAC
>CALISV010000238.1 GCA_938041615.1 uncultured Campylobacter sp.
GAGCAGATGCTTGATTTTTTAACCAATAATATTTTCAGACGCAGTATGATAGTGCACAAAGAGCTCGTTCCAAACGACTTTAGCGTAAATATCGGCGTGGACGAACTTTGCAAGCTGCATATATCGGCAGACTTTAGCAAAACGAAAAACGGCTACCTAAACATCAAAAATATCGCGATGAAGCCCGAGTACGACTGGCTTTATCAAGTCTTTAACGACGTATGCCCGGCAAGCGTAAATTTTGCCGACGTCGCAGCGCTTTTGAAAGACGACGAAAATGCGGTAAAATCGGCGTACTTCGGCTTTATGGAAATTTTAGCCGCAGACTGCGCCAAGCTAACAACCTACGAGCGTCCGAAAGTCGTTTACGAAGCAGGTAAAAGCCGCCTAAAAGAGCGAGTGCGCGGATATTTTGAGTATTTCTCCGCCGCAGACGAGCCTGTGATAAAAATCGCCGACGAACTAAACGTATCGGTAAATTTTTCACAGTTTGACGCCTTTATCGCGCTTAAATTTAACGGCGAAAACTCGCTCGAAAATATCGTAAAGCAAACGGCGAAATTCGCACAAGAGCGTAAACTGGAGTTTACCGTCAAAAACGGCGCGATAAAAACCGCTAGCAAAAACGAATACCAAAAAGCAGCCGAAAACTACGTAAAAGACCTTGAGTTAAAGCTAAGCGACGGCGGATTTTTAGAAAATTTCTGATTTTTCTTGAAGACGGGTGGGGTAAATTTACCCCACTCCCTTATTTATCGCAAATTTAATCGTATTGTTTTAAATTTATAAGCTCAAATTTAAGCAAAAAGCTTATTTATCATTATAATTAACGTCGTACAGATGAGCGCAAGTAGGCATCTTTTTTGGACGGTGCGGTCGATCTTTTGCGCCAAAGCTACGCCAAATCTCACGCTTATAAGTGAGCCGATACCGACTAAAACGCCAACCTCATACTGCACGAGCCCCTGCGAGGATAGGCTAATAAAGCCTGAAATCGACGAAAATATCACAAAAAACAGTCCCGTGCTGATCGCCTTTTTTATGTCGTAGTTTAAGAAATTTATCAAAACCGGCATGATGATGACCGAGCCGCCGATACCCACGCTAATCGCTACTATACCAACAAAAAGCCCGACGAAAAAAAGCGGCACGAGAGAGGGATTGTGCGCGCCTTTTGGCTCAGGATTTTTAAAAAACAGCTTAATAACGTTAAAAGTTTGAATACAGATAAGCGTTAGAAGCAAAAACTTCGACGGTACGCTCGCCACTATAAAGCCGCTAGCACTAGCCCCGCAAAAGCCGCCGATGCCTAGCACCAAAGCAGGCTTTAGATCGACGTTTTTGTTTTTTATATTTAAAAGCGAGCCGTAAACCGAACTAAACACCATCTGAAGGACGCTTACGCCGATTGCGTATTTAACGTCAAAGCCCAAAAATACGAGTATCGGCACGGCCGCCGCGCCGCCTCCTATGCCCAAAAATCCGGACAAAAAGCCGACAAAAAGCCCCAAACAAACGTAACCGAACGATGCAACCGATAAAATTTCCATAATCTCGCCTTAAAGTAAAATCCGATTTTAGCCGTTTTTGGGTAAAATTAATTTTAAAATTTAAAAAAGGGAAGTTATTGAAAAGATTGTTTTTGATGATTTTTGCGGGATTAAATTTGGCCTTTGCCAGCGTCACAACAGGCCAGAGCGAGCTAGAGCTAGAAGCTGCGGTTAAGAGATTTCAAAGACTGCTTGATATGAAGGATATTAGCGAATTTGCCGTAGTGCCTCATCACGTTTTCGCCGCGCAAACGGGAGTAAATTTGACGCCGTCGGTCACTGTGATTTTCGGCGCGCCGGGCGTACTTGCGCCGTTAATAGAATGCGAACCTAGCCTAGCGCTAGAGCTTCCGTTTAAGTTTTTATTTCAAAAAAGAGAGGGCAAAACGGTCGTGAGCTTTGAGGATATAAAAAGCGTCGCAGCTAGATACGGCGTCTTTGACTGCCCCGCCCTAGACGCGGCGCAGAGGCTAGAACGCGAGCTTTTTGACGCCGCCGTCAAATGAAAATTAAGCTTAATTTTTATATAATCGACGCTCATTAAAGGATGTTTTATGTTACTTTTGAGCCCCGTTTTTTATTACGAAAAGATCCGCGAGAAATTCGCCAACTCCTACCTCGCCGAGGACACGACGCAGACCATCGTCGGCATCGACTGCGAGTATATCAGCAGCGAGCAGACCGATTTTGCAGGGCTTAAGAGCTATTTTAAAGCTCAAAAATCGGGCGCCCCCTTTGCGGGACTGTTTGGGGTGCTAGGTTACGGCGGGATAAAATATTTTGAAAAAATCCCCGAATTTAACGCCTCGCAGTACGATTTCCCCGACTTTTTCTACGCTAACGCCCGCGCCTACCTGCACTTTGATAAAAATAGCAAAATTTACAGCTTTTACGGCGACCGCGAGCGGTATTACGATTTTCTCGTTAAATTTAGCGCAGATGATGAAGCGGCCGCCCAGAAACAGCGCACAAAAAGGCAGAGCAAATATAAAATTTTAACTGATTTAGAGGGCGAAAAAGCGCATTTTCTGAGTATCGCCGAACGCGCCAAAGAGTACCTAAAAAGCGGCGACGTCTTTCAAGTCGTGCTAAGCGAACAGCTAAAACTAGCCTCGGATATGGATAGCCTTGACTTTTACCGAGCCTTGAGCGAGGCAAACCCGAGCCCATATATGTTTCACTTCCCGACCCCGTACGGCGACGTCGCGGGCTCTAGCCCAGAGCTAGTCTGCGAGATAAAAGAGGGCAAAATCTACGTCGCGCCCATAGCCGGCACGCGCGGACGCGGTAAAGACGCGATAGAGGATGCCGCGCTCGAGCGCGAGCTGCTAAGCGACGAAAAAGAGCTAGCCGAGCATAAAATGCTCATAGACCTAGCTCGTAACGACATCGGCCGCGTCAGCAAACCAAAAAGCGTCGCGGTCAAAAACGCCATGCGCATCGTGCGCTACGAGAGCGTGATGCATATCGTAAGCGACGTCTACGGCGCGAAGGCAGACGATCTAGACGCATTTGACGCGGTCGGCAGCATCTTTCCCGCAGGCACGCTCAGCGGTACGCCAAAGATCCGCGCCATGGAGATCATCGCCGAGCTTGAGCCCTATAGGCGCAATGCCTACGGCGGCGGTATCGGATTTTTCCACTTTAACGGCGACGCGCAAATGGCGATTTTGATTAGAAGCGCGATATTTGCGCGCAAATTTGACGCTAAATTTGATGCTGGCAGGCATAACCCGCACCTTGACGGCGCAAACGAGTCAAGTTTAACGGGCGGCGGGCTCGGTGGAAATTTCGCCGAAATTTTCGTGCAGGCCGGAGCCGGCATCGTGATAGATAGCGTTCCGGAATACGAATATAAAGAAATTTGCAAAAAACGCGCCTCGGTGCTAAATGTGTTCGCAAAAAACGCAAGGGAGATTTGAGAAATTGTCGTTGCAGACTAGGGTTTGCTATATAAAAACTTTTTAAACTCTGTTTTTCTTGGGAGGCGGAAGGGGTTTCTACTTACGAAGCGTCGCCCCTTCCGCCCCCAAGC
>CALISV010000239.1 GCA_938041615.1 uncultured Campylobacter sp.
ATCTCCGAGCTAAATTTAAAAACGGCGATTGATTTTATCAACGAAAAAGCATCGTTTACGAGCAAATTTAACGTCGGCAAGGCTGCGATCATATTTGTCGTATTTTTGTTCTTCGTCTCGTTTACGACGCTACTTAGTAAGCTCACGCTGTGGGTGCTGATGAAATTTTTCGTCAAGCACGACTCGGATAGACAGACGAAAGGGCGCATCGTCGAGATCATCAAGCGCCCGATGTTACTCACCCTCATCGCTTACGCGATAGATATATGCGTCTCGATCGCGTACTATCCGGCTCCTATGCCGATAAAATTTGCAAATTTCCTCACGATAACCTTCGTTATCGCCGTCACGTGGCTCATACTTAGCGTACTAAACGGCTACGGCATGGTGCTCATCAATGAACTCACCAAAAAAAGTGGGCGCAAAGAGGTGATAAATTTGATCCTAAAGATCATCTATTTCATCATCTTCGTTATCGCGCTACTTATCGTGCTTAGCAAGCTGGGCTTTAACGTCAGCGCCATCATCGCGTCTCTTGGTATCGGCGGCCTTGCTGTAGCTCTCGCGACTAAGGATATCTTGGCGAATTTCTTTGCCTCCGTTATGTTGCTATTTGACAACTCATTCTCGCAAGGCGACTGGATTGTCTGCGGCGACATCGAGGGAACGGTCGTGGAGATCGGCCTTAGAAAAACGACCGTACGAACCTTTGACAACGCCCTTATATTTGTACCAAACTCCAAGCTAGCTAGCGATCCGATCCGAAACTGGAGCAGGCGAAAGATGGGACGACGCATCAGGATGCTAATCGGGCTAGAATACAGCGCCACGACGGAGCAGATCAAAAAGTGCGTCGATGAGATCAAGCAGATGCTAATCGACCACCCAGACATCGCAAAGGGCGACGATATGGGTTCTAAAAAGGCTAGCCGATACGACCGCGGTATCGTCTCGATCGACGATTTGGCGGGCTATAAGTCAAATTTATTCGTCGTCGTGGACGAGTTTGCCGATAGCTCGATAAATATCCTCGTGTACTGCTTTTCAAAGACGATAGTTTGGGGCGAGTTTTTGGCCGTCAAAGAGGACGTGATGCTAAAAATCATGAATATCGTAGAGGCCAACGGGCTTGGATTTGCCTTCCCTAGCCAGAGCCTATACGTCGAAGAAGTGAAAAAATAATTTTAAAGGAGAAAAAATGAGCGAAGAATTTGACTACGAAGAGGAAGATTTGGAGGAGGAATACTCCGAATTTGACGACGAGAGATCCGAGAAGCACAGCTATAACTACGACGAGAACGACTACGAATACGGCGACGAAGACGAAGAGGATAGCTACGAGATGTAATTTGAGCTCAAATTCGGCTTTGCGAGGTAAATTTTGCCGGCAGGCCGAATTGGAAAGCGAACCAAACTTGAAGCTTTGTTTATAGGATAGGTTTAAATTACGAAACGATGATATTTTAAATTTCAGTTCGCGCTGCGCCTGCAATTTTTAGAAAATGCCGCCGCTTGCATACAAATCCAAACTTCGCAACTAAATTTAAGTACAAAAAATACGCGATTTTTGGTTATTTTATTTCAAAACCGCAAAATTTACCGAGCGGATTTTTTCAGAATTCCAGAATTCCGCAGAGTTGAAGGGGAAAGCATGAGATATTTTAAAAATT
>CALISV010000240.1 GCA_938041615.1 uncultured Campylobacter sp.
AATTCAAGCCCCTTCCCCCTTAACAAGAAAGATTGACTTGCACAAAAAGTTTAATTTATAACTCTAAATTAGACTAATTCAAATTTGACACCTTAAAGATTCAGGTCTCGGCGAGTAAATTTTACGCTTTTATGTCAAGCGAGCGATCTCGGACCGATTAATCCGCCAAAGCGCAAATGCACTAAAATTTGATAGAATTAGCAAAAAAGGCAAAAATGAAAACAAAACCGTTTTTATCGCAGCTGGCCGCGCTAGTCGTCGTTGCGGCGATATTTTACGCTAGCTACGGCGCTACAAACGCCCTCGCGAGCGCTCGCGCAAACGTACCCGAGATTTATTTCGCGTGGGAGCGCGCGCTGCCGTTTTGGGCGTGGAGCATCGTGCCGTATTGGTCGCTAAATTTGCTCTACGCGCTTGGATTTTTCTTCTGCAAGGGCGCCGTGGAGCTCGCGCGCTACGTTACGCAGCTGCTGGCCGCGCAGATGATCGCGACGCTGTTTTTTATCGCATTTCCTCTGCAAATGTCGTGGGAAAAGCCCGCAGTTTCAGGCTTTAGCGGCTTCTTGTTCTCGAGCCTAGCCGCCTTTGACCTCCCGTTTAATCAAGCCCCGTCGCTGCACATCATACTTTGCGTCGTGGTGGGCGCTTTTTACCTTCGCAAGGCGCGCGCGGTTTGGCTTAAAGCGGCGCTTGCGGCGTGGTTTGCGCTCATCGGCCTTAGCGTGCTGACCACGTATCAGCACCATTTTATCGACATTCCGACGGGGCTGGCCGCGGGCTGCTTCGTCCTACTCGTTCGTCCGATGGATGGCGAGCCGCTTAGTTTTGCTATAGCTAGGGAGGCCGCTCGCTACAAATGGGCGGCGCTATATCTGGGGCTTGTGTTTTTGACGCTTTTTGCGGCGATTTTAGGAGCTAAAATTTGGGGCGCGTGGATGCTGTGGCTGTCGTGGGCGAGCCTTAGTTTCGCGCTGGTTGCTTGCGGTTACGCGTTTTTGGGTGCGGGAGTTTTTGCTAAAAACGGGCAAGGCCGTCACGCCGCCGCGGCTAAAGCTTTACTTTTCCCGTATCTTTGCGTCGCGCGGCTAAATGCGATTTTTTGGTTGCGCGGACGCCGGCTTTCAGACGAGATTTTGCCAGGGCTCTATCTTGGCTCGGTTAAGCAGGCGGGCAAATTTGACGCGGTACTAGATCTCGCGGCCGAGTTTGAGCGGCCTGGCGGCGCGCAAATTTACGCGAGCCTACCTATGCTAGATATGATAACGCCCGGCGTGGACGAGTTGAGGCGCGGCGCGGACGAGCTTGAGCGGATAGTAAAAACGACTCTTTGCGTCGGCGAAAATTTACCGCAAAGGGCGGTTGAGCTAGGATCAAACGAGCGAAATTTGAAATTTCACAGGCAAGCGGACGCGCAGGTAAATTTGCAAACGCGTGGCGCGGCGAACAAAAGCAAGATCGGCGAGGCGAGGCAAATTTTTGCTAACTCAAACGAACGAGCTGCTGAGACAAACGTCAAAAAGGTGCTGGTGTGTTGCGCGCTGGGCTACGGCAGGAGCGCGTCGGTGCTGCTTGCTTGGATGGTGATTTACGCGGGGATGGGCTTTGATGAGGCACTAAATTTGCTAAAATCGCGCCGCGAAAAGATCGCAGTCGCTAGCTCGCTGCATGGGCGGATAGAGCAGATAGCCGTCCGCACCAGCTAAATTTGAAAGCGGAGTAAAGAAGCGGCAAATTTAAGCGCGAAATAGGCGCAGGCTAAATTTGATC
>CALISV010000241.1 GCA_938041615.1 uncultured Campylobacter sp.
CGCGCTTTTTCCTAAAATCACGCGCCAGATCAAGGCCGGCAACGAAGCCGAAGCTCTAAAATGGATGCGAAAAAGCTTTGAAATTTTATATTTTCTACTCTTTGCAGCCACCATCGGCGGTATCGTTTTAGCCCAGCCTATCATCAAGCTGCTTTTTGAGCGCGGAAGCTTCACGCAGGCCGATACGGCAGCGACCGCGAGCGTTTTGGCGGCATACATGATCGGACTTTTGCCTTTTGGGTTAGCTAAACTTTTTTCGCTTTGGCTTTATGCACATTTACAGCAAAAGCTAGCCTCCAAAATCGCCGTTATCACGCTCGTTTTTAACCTCGTTTTGGCCGTTGCTTTAATGCAAAATTACGGCGCGTTCGGACTGGCTCTAGCTAGCTCGCTGGGCGGGTTTTTGACGCTAGCTTTAAACGTCAAATTTTTTGGGATAAGGAAATTTTTAGCTATAATTGAGCCTAAAAAAATAACGCTTTTAAGCGCGGTTTTGGCTTTAGAGGCAGTGATTTTGATATTTTTAAGGAAATTTTTAGATGCAAATTTTTGATAGCGTAAAGAGAAAAAAAGTAGAATTTGAGCCCGTAAAAAGCGACTTTGTGCGCATTTACGTTTGCGGGCCGACGGTTTATGACGACGCGCACTTAGGACACGCCAAAAGCGCGATTAGCTTTGATTTGCTTAGACGCACGCTAAGCGAGCTTGGCTACAAGGTCAAATTCGTGCGAAACTACACCGACATCGACGATAAAATTTTAAAGAAAATGAGTGAGAGCGGCGAGAGTCTAGAAGCGATCACGGATAGATACATCGCAAGCTACGAGCGCGATATGAGCGCGCTTAACGTACTTGAGCCAGACGTCAAACCAAAAGCGACGCAGACGCTAAAAGAGATGATAGAGTACATCGAAATTTTGCTAAAAAACAGCTTTGCTTATGAGATCGCGGGCGACGGCATATACTTTGACACCGCAAAAGACGCGGAGTATCTGAGCCTGAGCGGTAAATTTGACACCGAAGCAAACGTCGCTCGCGTCGAGTCAAATTTGCAAAAAGAGGATAAAAAAGACTTCGTGCTGTGGAAATTTGACGAGAAATGGTATGAAAGCCCGTTTGGCCGCGGTCGCCCAGGCTGGCACACCGAGTGCGTCGCGATGATAAAAAAGCACCTATCTAGCGGCGAAAAATTTGAGATCGATATCCACGCGGGCGGGCTTGATCTGCTCTTTCCCCATCACGAAAACGAGGCTGCGCAGTGCCGCTGTGCCGAGCGCAAGAGCCTGGCTAAATATTGGCTACACAACGGCTTTATCCAAGTAAATAACGAGAAAATGAGCAAGAGCCTGGGAAATAGCTTTTTCGTTAAAGACGCGCTGGAGCGAAATTTGGGCGAGGCGGTGAGATTTTATCTGATTTCTAGCCACTACAGAGCGAATTTTAACTTTAGCGAAGATGATCTAAACGCGGCAAAAAAGCGCCTAGATAAAATTTACCGTCTAAAAAAACGGGTTCTTGGCGCGGTGACAAATTTGAGCGCAAACGATAAATTTAAAAGCGAATTTATGTCCGCTATGGGTGACGATCTAAACACCTCAAAGGCGCTTGCTAGCGTAGATGAGTTTGTCCGCAGCGCAAACGACGAGCTAGACGCAAATCCTAAAGACAAAGCCAAAAAAGGCGAAATCGCGGCAAATTTAGAGCTGATAGCGCGCGTGCTAGGCATCTTGCAAATAGACGTGTTTGAGTATTTTCAGTTTGGAGTGAGCGATGAGAAGCGAGCATATATCGAGGATCTGATAAATCAAAGAAACGAAGCCAAAGCGGCCAAAAACTACGAGCTATCGGATAAAATCCGCGATATGCTAGCCGCAAACGGCATCAGCCTCATGGATACTCCAAACGGCTGCATGTGGGAAAAGATATGAAGCAGATGAGCCTAAAAGAGGTCCTGCGGCGGTTTGCGCCCTATTTTAGGGATTATATTTCGTATTTTATCATCGCGATCGCCGGCATGCTGATGGCTAGCGGCGGCACTGCGGCGTCGGCGTGGGTGATCGAGCCCGTGCTAAATAAAATTTTCATCGAAAAAAACAAAGACCTGCTTTACCTTTTACCCTACGCCATCATCGCGATTTACTTTTTAAAAGGGCTTGGGACGTTTTTGCAGGCCTATTTTACGGCATATATCGGGCAGGATATCGTGAGGAGGTTTCGCGAAAAGCTACTAAAAAACCTGCTAAATTTGGATATGAAGTTTTTTAACGACTACCGCACGGGCGAGCTAATCAGCCGAAATATCAACGACATCGACCGCATCAGAAGCATCGTTAGCTCCATGATCCCAGAGCTCATCCGCGAGGCTATCACGATCGCGGGACTGCTTTGCGTCGTGCTTTATCAGAGCTTGCAGCTTGCGTTTTTTGCGCTAGTTATCATGCCCGCAGCCGTCTATCCGCTCTCAAGACTCGCAAAAAAGATGAAAAAAATCTCCCGCGCCTCGCAGGAAAAAACCTCCGACATCAGCTCGAAGCTGAGCGAAATTTTTACCAATATCGAGATCATCAAAGCAAACAACGCGCAGGAGTTTGAGCACGCTAAATTTACCGACGAAAACGCTAAATTTTTCAAACTAAATTTAAAAAGCGTAAAAGTAAACGAGATGGTAAGCCCGATGATGGAAATTTTTGGCTCCGTCGGCGTAGCGGCGGTCGTTATCATCGGCGGCAAAGAGGTAATAGACGGAAATTTGACGATGGGAAGCTTCTTTTCGTTTCTAACCGCGCTTTTCATGCTTTATACGCCTATTAAACGCATTTCAGGCCTTTATAACAAGATGCAAGACGCCGTGGTCGCGGCAGAGCGAACCTTTGAGCTACTTGATAAAGAGCCTCAAATTTTAAGCGGCGATAAACCCGTGCCGTCTGAAATAAATTTGATAAATTTTAAAGACGTCAGGCTAAACTACGACGACAAAGAGGTGCTAAAAGGCATAAATCTAAGCGCGAGCAAGTCCCAAACCGTAGCACTCGTAGGCAGTAGCGGCGGCGGAAAAAGCTCGATCGTAAATTTGCTCATGAGATTTTACGACGCAAACGGCGGAGCGATCGAGATAAACGGCGAAAATATCAAAAATTTTGACCTCGGTTCGCTTAGACAAAATATCGGCCTTGTGACCCAGCGCGTTTATATCTTTAACGACACGGTCGCAAACAACGTCGCCTACGGCCGCGAATACGACGAAGCCAAGGTCGAGCTCGCGCTAAAAACGGCAAACGCTTATGATTTCGTGTCAAATTTGCCCCAGGGCGCGCAGACCGTTTTAAACGAATTCGGCACCAATCTCTCAGGCGGCCAGCGTCAGCGTATCGCCATCGCCCGCGCGCTCTACGACGACCCGCAAATTTTGATATTTGACGAGGCTACGAGCGCTCTGGATAACGAAAGCGAACAGCAGATAACCAAAGCCATCGCAAATTTACAAAAAGAAAAGATAATATTTATCATCGCGCACCGCCTAAGTACGGTGCAAAATGCAGATAAGATCGCCGTTATCAGTGGCGGAAAAGTGGTCGGATTTGATACCGACGAGGCGCTTAGCAAGAGCTGCGAAATTTACGCGAAACTAAAAGGCGAAGCCCTTGTTTAAGCCTAAATTTGATAAAATCGCTCAAAATTTAAGGATAAAATTTGAATTACGAAACGCTAAAATCCATATTTTTTAAATTTGACCCCGAAACCGCTCACAAAATCGTCGAAAAAATGCTAAGTATCTCAGACTGCGTATTTCCGGGACTTTATAGTATCGTCGCCAAAAACTGCGTCGTCACGGACGCAGCTCTTTCGCAAAATTTGCTAGAAACTAGCTTTTTAAATCCCGTAGGAATCGCCGGCGGCTTTGATAAAAACGCCACCATGCTGCGTCCGCTGGCGGCGCTCGGGTTTGGGCACGTGGAGTTTGGCACCGTGACGCCAAAACCGCAAGAGGGCAACGCAAAACCTCGTCTTTTTCGCCTTATCGAAGAAGAGAGCATACAAAACGCGATGGGCTTTAACAACGAGGGCGCAGACGCCCTGAGCGCGCGCGTCGGCAAGCTCTATCCGTTTGCGATACCGCTTTTTGCCAACATCGGCAAAAACAAAATCACGCCAAACGAAGAAGCGATCAAAGACTATGAAATTTTAGTCGCTAAATTTAACGAAATTTGCGACTGCTTCGTCATCAACGTCTCCTCGCCAAACACCCCGAACCTACGCGAACTACAAGAGGAAAGCTTTATAAAAGACCTTTTTGCGCGCCTTACGCCGATCGCAAAAAAGCCGATAATCTTTAAAATCGCGCCCGATATGGACGACGACAAAGCCGTGCAGATATGCAAAACGGCCGTAGAAAGCGGCGCAAAAGGCGTTATCGTAAATAATACGAGCGTGGATTATTCGCTATCAAAGTCGCCAAATTTACAAAATTTCGGCGGGCTAAGCGGCAAGGTCATCGCCAAACGCTCGCGCGAGCTTTTTAGCGCGGTGGCTAGCGAGCTTTACGGCAAGACGGTTTTGATCGCAAGCGGCGGCATAGACAGTGCCGAGGAAGCGTACGCGCGCATAAAATCAGGCGCAAATTTGGTTCAAATTTACACCTCCTTTATATTCAAGGGCCCAAACATCGCAAAACAGATAAACGAAGGTATTTTAAAGCTTTTAAAAGAGGATAATTTCGCCTCGATTAGCGAAGCGGTGGGCTGCGATATAAAAAACAAAATTTAAGGAAATTTATGCTTATAAAATACTCCAAAACAAAGCTCAAAAACGGCTTTGAGATCTATCACGTCCCCGCTAGCAAGGGCTCTAGCGTCATCAGCGTGGACGTGTTTTACCGCGTGGGCTCGCGAAACGAAACGATGGGCAAAAGCGGTATCGCACACATGCTAGAGCACTTAAATTTTAAATCCACGAAAAATATGAAAGCGGGCGAATTTGACGAGATCGTAAAGGGTTTTGGCGGCGTAAATAACGCTAGCACGGGCTTTGATTATACGCATTATTTCGTCAAATGCTCAAAAGGCAACCTAGACGAAGCGCTTAGGCTTTATGCTGATATAATGGAAAATTTGAGCCTAAAAGATAAAGAATTCCAGCCTGAACGCGACGTCGTGACCGAGGAGCGCAGATGGCGCACGGACAACTCTCCGATCGGCTTTTTGTACTTTACGCTCTTTAACGTCGCTTTTAGCTATCACCCGTATCACTGGACTCCGATCGGCTTTATCGGCGACATCAGAAACTGGACGATAGATGATATTAAAGAATTTCACGAGACGTACTATCAGCCGCAAAACGCGATCCTGCTAATCAGCGGCGATATCGATAAAAAAAGCGCGTTTGAGCTAGGTAAAAAGCACTTTAAAAATATAAAAAACAAAAAACCGCTACCAAAACTCCACTGTATCGAGCCCGAGCAAAACGGCGCAAAAAGGGCTGAAATTTACAAGGATAGCGAGGTAGAGATGCTAGCGCTTGCCTTTAAAATCCCGCCGTTTAATCACGAGGATCAGCCGCGTCTGGGCGCGCTAGCCGAGTATCTAGGCAGCGGGCAGAGCTCTGTTTTGCAGCGCGTTTTGATAGATGAAAAATGCCTCGTAAACAGCGTGGACGTCTATAATATGAGCAACATCGACGAGAGCTTGCTCATCGTACTAGCCGTTTGCAACCCTGGCGTCAAGGCCGAGGCCGTAGAGGAAGAGATCTGGCGTGTGCTAGAAAACTCAAAAACGCAAAAAATAGACGAAGACGAGATAACTAAGATAAAAAATAGCTTAAAAAGCGATCTCATTTACTCGTTAGATAGCGCGTCGAAGGTAGCAAATTTATACGGTAGTTATCTCGTTAGAGGCGATATA
>CALISV010000242.1 GCA_938041615.1 uncultured Campylobacter sp.
TTTTTAAAGGCGTTTTTAAACTCGCGGATCAAATTTAAAACCCGCTCGCGCGTAAAATACTGAAATACTCCGCACGCCACAAACAGTGTCGGCAAGCTCTCGTCGATACGCCGCGTCCAAGTCAGATCAAACATGTCGCAGCCTACGAGCTTATCGTTTGCGCACTCGCCCAGCACTCGCCGCCTAAGCTCTATAACCTCAGGCAAATCTATCTCGTAAAAGGACGCGTTTGTGATTTTTAAACAAAAGCAGGCCGTCTCAAGCCCAGCACCCAGGTAAACGACGTTGCTTTTTGGATTTTTTGCGCAAAATTTACGCACGATATCGTCCATATTGTAGTATCTAGCCGCAGATGCCATCAGTGCGTATTCGGATGATTTTTCTCGTACTGATTCGCACTTTGTTAGCGCGATATTTTCGAGCGACAGAGCCTTTTCGTCGTAAAAATAATCGGGTAAATTTTTAGAAGCGAAAATTCGCGCGCTAAGCGGGATAAACAGCGTCTTTGAAACGGCAGATAGATTCAAATTTACTCCTTTTAGCCCAGAACGAACCGATCGGCGTCAAATTTGACCGAAGCCGAAGGCTAAAATTTGACAAATTTACGCCGTAAACGTCTTTAAGGTTTCGTTGTATTTGTTTTCGTCCTCGCACTGAATGAGCAGCAAGTCGCCCTCTTCAAATACCGATGAGCCGGTAGGTTTGATGTATTCGCCCTTACGCTTGATAAGTAGCACCAAAAAGTCGCTAGGAAGCTCGAGCTCGGCTAGGTTTTTGCCCACGACTTCGGAGTCAAAGCGTATGGTGTGCTGGCGTAAAGTGTGGTAAAAGATCGGCAGGTTCGACATCTCGACCTCTTCGGCTACGATCTCTTCTTTGACGCCGCATTTTTGCGCGACCTTTTCTAGCGTCATGCCTTGGATGATGATCGAGACGAACACGACGAAAAATATCGTGTTAAAAATCAGCTCCGAGTTTGGCAAATTTGCCCCGAACGGATAGGTCGCAAGTACGATAGGAACGACGCCGCGAAGTCCGACCCATGAGATAAATATCTTTTCTTTAACATTATACCTAGAAAGCAAAAGCGAGAGAAAAACGCCCATAGGGCGCGCGACGAACATGATCCAAAAAGCGACCACGGCGCCTGCAAGCGCGACGGCAGGCAGCTGAGATGGATTTACCAAAAGTCCGAGCGTCAAAAAGATAACGATCTGCATCGTCCACGCGATACCATCGTGAAAACCGATCAAATTTTTCTTATGCGCGAACTCTTTTTTATTTATAAACATTCCCGCGATATAAACAGCCAAAAAGCCGTTGCCGCCAACCTTGCCCGCTAGCACGTATAAAAGCATGACCCAAGCCATCGAAAACACCGGATATAGTCCCCAGTACTCAAGCCTTAGGCGGTTAAAAAGTCCCGGCAGCGCGACGCCGAACATATAGCCCATCAGCCCGCCTAGCAAAAACTGCTTCACCAGCGTGAGCGCGACCTCCGGAACGCTAGGGATTGTAGCTATAGAGATGATTTGTATCATCGTGACGGTTAAAAAGATCGCCATCGGGTCGTTTGATCCGGACTCCAACTCCAAAAGAGGACGGATGTTGTTTCGCAGCGAGATCTCCTTTGCTCCTAGTATCGCAAACACGGCCGCCGCGTCGGTAGAGGAGATGATAGAGCCAAAAAGCAAAGCCTCTAGCCAGTCAAGACCTAGTAGGTATTTTACGAGTACGGCTATCATGCCGGCAGTCAGTACGACGCCAAGAGTGGCCAGGATGATGCCGTTTACCATGACGGGGCGGATAGATTTTAAATTTGTATCGAGGCCACCTGCGTAAAGTATAAAAATAAGCGCGATAGTGCCCACGTCTTGGGCGATTTGGCGATTGTTAAAATCAAGCCCCAGCAGTCCGTCCGAGCCCGCGAGCATACCCACGGCCAAAAATACGACTAGCGACGGGATACCGAATCTATCTGAAACCTTGCTGGAGACGATACAAGCGATGAGCAGGATAGAGAAAAATAGTAAAAAAGTTTCTAACATTGTGCCTCATTTGAGTTCAAAGCGGGGCAAATTTAAGGCTAAATTTAGCACCCTTAAAGCCTCAAATTTGGCGCGTTTTGTAAATAAATTTTACCCGATTTTACCTTTTTAACGGATAAAAAGGCTTAATTTTTATCATCATAAAAGATGAGATCAAAGCTATTTTTGCGCTTTACCAAAGCTTTTTTAGACGGCACGCTGCCCTGCTCCATTTTAGCTAGCTCCTCTTTCATCTGTTTTATCATGACTTCAGACTGCTCGATCTGCTCTTTTAGCTGCAGTATTATATCCACGCCCGCTAAATTTACACCCAGATCGCGCGTTAGACGCAGTATCATCTTGATACGGTCCATATCTTTTTCGGAGTAAAGGCGCATCTTGCCTTCGGTTCTTGATGGCTCTAGTAGCCCTTCGCGTTCGTATTGGCGCAGCGTCTGCGGATGTATGGAGAGCACCTTTGCTACGACGCTGATTAGATATACCGGTTCTTCGTATTGTTTCATTTTATGCCTCCGGAAGTTTTTGCTTCATGAGTTCGGCTAGCTCGCCGTCTAGGGCATTTACGTCCGGCAGCGACACGCGCGCCCTCAAGTATAGGTCGCCGAATATCCCGCTCTTTCTATTTTGCACGCCGTATCCTTTGAGCCTGATTTTTTGCCCGGATTTTGAGTTTTCGGCGATTTTTATCGTTACATCTTTTTTAGGCGTTTTTACGTCTATCTTACCGCCAAACATCATCGTTTTTAGCGGGATTAGCACGTCTTTATATAGATCGTCGCCGTCTCTTTCGTACTCGTCGCTAGGCGCGATATTTACGGTTAGTATCAGATCTCCGCGACCGCCGCTACCTTTTCCTTTTATGCGCAGCTTTTCGCCGTCATTGATTCCGTTTGGGATTTTTATTTTGATGTTTTCGCCGTTAAAATTTATCGAGTGCTCGCCGCCCTTTACGGCTACGTCAAACGGGATAGTTACCTTCGCGCGCGAGTCCAGATCCTCATCGTCCTCAAAGCCACTAAACCCGCCCGTTTGCCTAAAACCGCTAAATCCGCTTC
>CALISV010000243.1 GCA_938041615.1 uncultured Campylobacter sp.
TAAATTTTGGATTATTTAGAGCTAGCAGTTTGGCGTTATCGTTTTCGTCGCGGCCGATGACCATTTTGGTACCGTTTGCCAGGCGCAGATGCCGTCCGATGCGCAGCAGCTGCATATCCGCGCTAGTCATATCCGGGTCAAATTTGACGAAATCTTTGATTTTATTTGAAAAGCTCTCGATCGTGAGCAAGCACCCGCCACCGGGCGTCTCAAATTCGCTAAAGCCGAATTCTTTGGCGAGGGCTAGCTGCCTTTTGCGGTCGCGCCCGCTGATGCCTAGCAGCTTACTGCGATCGACCCAGCCTTCGCGCTCCGGTTTTGTGGGCTTCATCAGCTGCGCAGACATCGGGCGCAGGATGAGATCATCCTCGTCGCCCGCGGCGTTTTTGACCTGCGCCATCGCGTCGCGTCTTTGACTCATCGGACGCTGGCCGATCACCTCGCCGGTGGCGATAAAGCTAGCGCCTTCCGCGCTCATCATCGCAAGCGCCGTTTTAAACATATATCCGTGGCAGTCGATGCAGGGGTTAAAGTGCTTGCCGTAGCCGTATTTGGGCGTAAAAAGTACGTCGCGTAGGTATTCGTTTCTGATATCGACTATCTTAAAATCAGCTCCGGCTTCGTTCGCGCGGCGGCGTAAAATTTCCATCTTTCCCTCGTCGCCGCTAAAGCCGATGTCGATGTGCACTGCCGTAACGTCGATGCCTTGGTTTGTCAGCAGCTTGATGGCGATCATGCTGTCCAGCCCGCCGCTAAATAAAACTAATGCTTTCATTTTTTAAGTTCCTCAATAATTTTTTTTATTTTTGATAGTATTTGTTTTTTTTCCTCTAAAGGAATTTGTTTTGCCGAATATTCTTTGTGCAAATTCTCGTAAAATCTAACCTTTAAAAGAGCTACGTTTTTTAAAGTTTCTTCTTTATCTTTAAAAGAATCATAGTTTTTTTCAAACATCACTTCACGCACAGCCGCCTCTTCTTCTACGAATCCAGCTGCGATTGCTAAATAAGCGGATCTATGACAAACAAAATACTCGGGCTTTAAATTTTCTAAAATAATTTTTTTTAGTTCCTCATTCTCGATCACTGTTTTTAAAATTTGTATTTCTAGCATATCTTTGAATACGCGCCGATTTTTACCCAAATTTTGCATTTCGTAGGCCTGCATACGCTCCTGGGCGGCTTGCGTATTTGCGCCTCTAGTTAGCCAAAACGATCCATCGGCTATATTTAAAATTTTAGCCACAAGTGGCGCGTAGGAGTTTGCGACGATAGGCTTTAGGCTCGAGGTAAAGGCCTGGATCGCTTCTAGCGCCTTTTGCTTTTGCACGGGGCGCGAGAGGTCAAAGCCGCTGGCTAAATGTCTGATGTAAAATTCACCGATCTCCGTGCCGCTTTCAAAAATTTGACGCAGATACTCTATCTTGCCCGCTACCACGATATCGGCGGGGTCTGCGCCGCCCTCTATGATGACTACGCTGCCGTCGATTTCGTTTTGCGCGAGCAGCAGGGCGGACTTCGTCGCGGCGTTTATGCCCGCGTCATCGCCGTCAAAGCACAAGATGACGCTAATCTCGCCGCGCTTTAAAAGCGGCAAGTGCTTGGTCGTGAGCGCGGTTCCTAGCACGGCTACGACGTTGTTAAAGCCCGCCTTGTGCAGCATGATGACGTCCATGTAGCCTTCGGTGATGATGATCTGATTTTTGGTGAAAATTTCGCGCTTTGCCAGGTGGTAGCCGTAAAAAAGCGTGGACTTGTCAAAGACCGCGGACTGTGGCGAATTTACGTATTTAGCGGGGTTGCCGCTGATCGTGCGTCCGCCAAAACCCACGAGCCGTCCCGCGTGCGTGTAGATAGGAAAGGTGATGCGGTTTATGAAGCTAGCGTAGATGCCGTTTTCGTTTTGCTTTACGATACCGACTTCTAGGGCTTCTTTTGGCTCTATTTGCTCGTTTTGCAGTAGCCTTATCGTCTGTGCGCTCTCAGGCGCGAAACCTAGTTCAAATTTATCGATCAGCTCGTCTGTTATACCGCGCGAGTAGAGATACTCCACGGCCGCGGGCGTTTTATAAAGTAGCGAGCGGTAAAAGGCGTTTGCGTTTTCTAGGATGTGCTTGTTTTCCTTCGCCGGTTCGCCGCCGCGCACGTAGTTTAGCGTGAAATTTTGTAGTCCCGCGATCTTTTCGACGGCTTCGGGGTAGCTTAGCTTTTCGTAATCCATTACGAATTTGATCGCGTCGCCGCCGGCTTTGCACGAAAAGCAGTGAAATATCCCGCGCGACGGGCTCACGCTCATGCTCGGGTTTTTATCGTCGTGAAACGGGCAGACGCACACGAAGTTCGCGCCGCTTTTTTTTAGCGGCAGATAGTGCCCGACGACATCGACGATATCGGTTTGTGCTTTTAGTCTTTCTATTGATTTTGGATCGATCATAAGCGAGATTATACAATCGTTTTGCTATAATCGGCGTTAAATTTGACTTTAGAAAGCGGCATTTTGGATATATTTTTTATCGAATTTAGAGACCCGATTTTCGGTCTCGTGGTGCTAGTCGCCGCGGTGCTCGTGATCGCCGTTTTTAGCTATGCTTGGGGCGTTTTTAAGAGCAAAGACGAAAAGGCGGAGATCGCGGGATTTTTGAAAAAATTCGGCAAATCTCAGGGTCTTAGCGACGAAAACAAGCAGCTTTTAATAAACTCGGGCGCGGATACGGCTACGATGTGCTTTTTGGCGGGGACGTTTTCAAAAAGCGGGTATTTTGAAAAGGCTATCAACGTCTATGCCGTAGCTTTAGAGCGGGCTAAAAACCGAGCGGCAAAGGAGCAAATTTTTACCGATCTTGGGCAGACCTATTTTAAGGCAGGCTTTCTCGAGCGCGCAAAGAGCGTGTTTTTAGAGGCACTAAAAATCTCTCCGCGAAATCAAATCGCGCTAAAATCCCTAACGATAATTTTTGAAAAACTAAAAGACTACGAGGGCGCATTGCAGGCTCTGGATGCCTTACAGGAGCTTGGCAGCGACGTGAGGGCGCAGACGGCGTATATCAAGGCACTGCAAATTTTAGCTGATAAAAGCAAGGACGAAGCCGCTAAAATCGGCGAAATTTTAGCCCTAAAGGACGAATTTGCGCTAGTGCGCCGAATGGCGATGGAGAGGTTAAATTTAAACGGCTCAGGACTTAAGGATTTTACCGATTTCCCGCCGCTTGAGGATGTTTTGGATTTAGTTTATTATCAAAACTCGCCCGTAAATTTAACCGATCCCGAGTATAAGAGCCTGTTTTTCATCAAAGGCATGAGCGACGAGGACGGCGCACCGCTGGGCTTTGAGCTAGAGGTTTTAAAGAGGCTAAAAGCAGCCGACTACGACAAGGCCGCGCTTAGCTTTAACTACGTTTGCAAGAGCTGCAAAAACGCCTTTCCGATGCATTTTTACCGCTGTCCGATGTGTAGCGAGCTAGGCAGCGTGCAAATTTTGCCTCACATCACGGAAAAATCCGATGAAAACAGTATGCCTTTTTAGCGACGGCTCGTGCCTGGATAACCCAGGGCCCGGCGGCTGGGCGTACATCCTAGAGTACGGCGAACACAAAAAAACGGCAAGCGGCGGGCAGGCGCACACGACAAACAACCAAATGGAACTACGCGCTGCGATCGAGGGGCTAAAAGCACTCAAACAGCCCTGCCGCGTGAAGCTCTACACCGATAGCTCATACGTCGCAAACGCCGTAAATGCGTGGCTAGAGGGGTGGGTAAAGAAAAGCTTTAAAAACGTAAAAAACGTCCCGCTGTGGCAGGAGTATCTGGCTGCTAGCGAGCCGCACGAGGTCGAGGCGATCTGGGTCAAAGGCCACGCCGGACACCCGCAAAACGAGCTTTGCGACGAGATGGCGCGCGAGCAAGCAGTAAAGATAAAAAATAGCTTAAAAGGCGAATAATGCGAAATTTGGAAGAGAAATTAGGATATAAATTTAAAGACGAAAAGCTGCTAAAAACCGCGCTCACGCACAAAAGCGTAAAAGGCGGCGCAAACAACGAGAGACTCGAATTTCTGGGCGATGCGGTGATGGATCTGGTGATCGGGGATTATCTTTTTCACAAATTTTCGCGCCTAAGCGAAGGCGATCTAAGCAAACTAAGAGCCGCGCTCGTAAATGAAAAAAGCTTCGCTGAGCTGGCTAAATATCTAAATTTGGGCCAACTCATCAACATCTCGCCGGCCGAGGAGCACAACGGCGGACGGCTAAAAGCTTCGATCTTATCAGACGCCTTCGAGGCGCTGATGGGCGCGATCTACCTAGAAAGCGGCTTTGACGCCGTGCGTGCGGCTAGCCTAAAGGCCTTTGAGAGATGCTACCCCGATATAAATTTCGACCGCATGGTAAAAGACTACAAAACCGCGCTGCAAGAGCTAACTCAAGCGCGCTTCGCCGAGATACCAAAATACGTGCTGGTCGGCTCAAAAGGCCCCGATCACAAGAAGGAATTTGAGATCGCTCTGATGCTAAACGAGCGCGAGATCTCGCGAGCTGCGGGCAAGAGCAAAAAAGAAGCCGAGCAAAAAGCCGCCAAAACCGCGCTTGAGATTTTAGGAGAGGGCAAGTGAATACCTTCGGACGCAAACTAACGCTAACGACGTTTGGCGAGAGTCACGCAGCGGCGATCGGCGGCGTGCTAGACGGCTTTCCTGCGGGCGTACGCATTGATTTAAATTTTATCCAAAGCGAGCTTGACAAACGAAAACCGGGCGCCTCGAAATTTGCCACGGCAAGGAGCGAAGGCGACCGAGTGGAGATTTTAAGTGGCGTGTTTGATGGCGTCAGCACGGGCACTCCGATCGGCTTTATCATCCGAAACGAAAATCAAAAATCGGGCGATTATGAAAATTTACGCGAGCTCTTTCGCCCCGGGCACGCAGACTACGCCTACTACCGCAAATACGGCATCCGCGACCACAGAGGTGGCGGACGCAGCTCGGCCAGAGAGACGGCCGTGCGCGTGGCGGGCGGCGCGATAGCTCAAATTTTACTAAACGAGTTTGGCGTCAATGTGCAAAGCGGCGTGGCTAGCGTGGGCGAAATTTCGTGCGGCGAGCGGCCGGATTTCGAGCTGGCGGCGCGCTCGGAGATATTTTCGCTGGGCAATGAAGAGGCGATGAAAGAGGAAATCCTAAAAGCCAAGCAGGGGCACGACAGCATCGGAGCCAGCGTCGTCACAGTGATCCGCGGCGCACCGGCCGGGCTTGGCGAGGGGCTATACTATAAATTTGACGCGGCAATCGCGGCTGCGATGATGGGTATAAACGGCGTCAAAGCCGTAGAGATCGGCGAGGGCGTGAATGCGAGCAAAATGCGCGGCAGCCAAAATAACGACTCTATGAGTGCGGCGTATGCAGGCGTAAATTTGAGCGTGGATAACCCTACTCTTGACGGTGCAGAGGAGCGGTCAAATTTAAACAGCGGCAAATTTGACGCATTTAAAAACGCTTGCCACGACTCAAATTTGAACGATAAATTCGGCTTTGCCTCAAATCACGCGGGCGGAACGCTGGGCGGCATGACGAGCGGACAAGAAGTTATGATAAAAACGCATTTTAAGCCGACTCCGTCGATATTTTTATCTCAGCAGACGCAAAACGTGCGTGGAGAGGACGTCATCTGCGAGCTGCGCGGGCGGCACGATCCGTGTATCGGAGTGCGCGGCAGCGTCGTAGCCACCGCGATGGCAAGGCTAGTAACGGCCGATATGCTGCTTTTAAATTT
>CALISV010000244.1 GCA_938041615.1 uncultured Campylobacter sp.
AGCGCTAAAACGCAAAAAATCGCTAGTAAAATTTTTCTCATTTTCTACCTAAATTTGACCTATTTCGCCATTTCTATAGCTCTAGTTTCGCGAATCACGTTTACTTTGATCTCGCCCGGATACTGCACCTTGCTCTCTATTTCGGCGGCTATCTCTTTAGCAACAAGCACCGCTTCGTCGTCGTTTATGAGCTTTGCGTTTGCGATGACGCGGATCTCGCGACCGGCGTTTATCGCGTATGCCTGCTTGATACCCTCTTTGCTTTTTGCGATGTTTTCTATCTCTTCGACGCGTTTTAGGAAGCTCTCAAGCACCTCTCTGCGCGCTCCGGGGCGAGCCGCGCTTAGAGCGTCCGCAGCGCAAACGGCGGCGCTTTCTACGCTAGTAGCCTCCTCGTGTCCGTGGTGAGCATAGATGGCGTTTATGACGACAGGATGTTCTTTGTAGCGTTTGCAGATTTCAGCGCCCAGATCGACGTGGCTACCCTCAAATTCATGCGTCAAGGCCTTGCCAATGTCGTGCAGCAAGCCCGCTCTTTTGGCTAGCTTTTCGTCCCCTCCCGTTTCAGCCGCGATGATGCCGGCAAGATGGGCTACCTCGAGGCTGTGCGCTAGGGCATTTTGTCCGTAGCTGGCTCTAAATTTTAGCTTACCGATTAGCTTCATTATCTCGGGATGAATTTTGCTAAGGCCTAGGTCGATGACGATATTTTCGCCTTCCTCAAGGATCGAGGCTTCAAATTCTTCACACACTTTTTTATGTAGATCCTCTATCCTTGCCGGCTGTATGCGGCCGTCTTGCACCAAAAGCTCTATCACGCGCGTCGCGATCGCCCTTCGGTAGAGGTTAAAGCTGCTTAGCGTGATCGCGTGAGGCATATCGTCGATGATGATATCCACGCCAAGAACCATTTCTAGGGTCTTGATGTTGCGCCCTTCTTTGCCGATTATACGGCCTTTTAGCTCGTCATTTTTAATATCTACGACGTTTATCAGACGTTCGGCGGCAAATTCCCCAGCAAATCGCGACGTAGCTTGTGCCAAAATATAATTCACGCGCTTTTTAGCCTCGCGTTTAGCTTCCTCCTCGTGTTTTCGCACGATGTGAGCGATCTCGGCGCGGCTTTTTTCTTCTACTTTTTTTAGCACCTCTTCGCGCGCCTCTTCTTGCGTTAGGCCGGCGGCGTGCTCGAGTACCTTTAGTGCCTCTTGTAGTTTGGCTTGATAGCTTGCTTTTAGCCCAAGCCCCTCCTCGTAGACGCTTTTTGCTTCATTTCGGGATTTTTCTAGTTCAGCCTTGCTTTCGTTTAAAATTTCTTGCTCGTTTAGCAAGGTTTGCTCTTTTTTACCGATCTCTTCAAATTTTTGAGTGTATTCTTTTTGCAGTTTTACGGTTTTGTCGTCATATTTTTTCTTGGCTTCAAATTCAGCCTCTTGAACTTGGATTTTAGCGTCTTTTAGCGTGCGCTCGGCCTCAAATTCTATCGCTTTAGCCTTTGCTTTAGCCTGCTCTAAAAATATATTATAGTTCGCGTCATTGATTTTTTTAGCGATGAGATAGCCTGCGCCAGCGCCCACCGCACCTGCTCCTAAGCCGATTAAAATCTCTATCATAGATTCCTCTTTTTACGTAAATTTTGCTCGGGGTCAGGTAAAAATCACAAACAACGTCGTGATCTTCGGATATGATTTCATTAGTAAAATTATCTAAAATTTCAACGAATATCAAGGTAGGTCGGTAAGGCAAATTTGCAAAAAATCTATCGTAAAAACCTTTACCGTGCCCTATTCGCGCCATATTTCCGTCCACCCCGAGAGTCGGAACTATAGCTACGTCTATACGCTTTTTCAATATCTTGGTGCTTAACGGCTCTTTTACGCCAAATTTCGTCCGAGATACAAGCGGTAGCCTGGATTTTACCATTTCTAAACTAATACCAAGCATAAACGGAACGAAAATCTCATACTTTTTAGCTAGCTCGCGCCTTAAAACGTAGAAATTTGGCTCATAAGAAAGTGGATTAAATATCAAAATCCGTTTCGCTTTAAGCTCGGTTAGCAAATTTAAAAGCGGCTTAAACATCTTATAATGTTTTGCCCGCGCCGAAATTTGAACCTCTTTTTTTAAAATCCGTTTGGCGTCTCGCCTAAAATCTTCTTTTGTCAAATTTAACGCTCGTTTCATAAATTTTATGTATAATTCAAGCCTAAAATCAATCTTAGACAGGAATTATTAAATGAAAATAAATCTTTTGATTATACCATTTTTGGCGCTACTTTTGGGCGGCTGCGGTAGCGAAAACAAAAGCGACGCAAATAAAACTAGCGACGCGACGCCGACAACAACAACCACGTCCGCTCCGAGTCAAAGCCAAAGTGCAAGCGCAAACATAGAAGCGCCTTTTGAGCTAACTCTCATGGACGAGAGCAAGATGACGCTACAAAAATTTGACAAAGGCTTTAAAGTCGAGGGTAACGACGAGGCGATTTTGTTTAACTTTTTTGCCACTTGGTGTCCGCCGTGCAAGGCAGAAATCCCGCACCTAAACAACTTAAGCGATAAATTTAAAGGCAAGCTAAAAATCGTAAGCGTACTTATGGAAGATAAGTCAAAAGACGAGATAGACGCGTTTATGAAGAAATTTAAGGTAAATTTCGGCATTAGCTACGGCGAAAACAACTTCCTCTTCGCAAAAGCTCTAGGCGGGGTCGTTGGCATCCCATACATGGTGCTTTATAAACCAAACGGCGAATACGCCACGCACTACGTCGGGCTCGTGCCAGAAGAGATGCTAGAAAGCGATATAAATAAGGTGATCAACTAATGTTTGGCTTTTTAAAAAAGGGCCTTGATAAGACGCTCGCGGCGATCCGCTCGTCAAAACCGGCCGACAAAAAAATCTCAAAGGAAATTTTAGAAGAGATCCTGCTCGAAGCCGACATCGCCTACGAAATCGTCGTGGAGGTCCTCTACTACCTGCCGCCGCAAAACGAGGTCAAAAAAGACGACCTAAAGCGACTCTTAAATACCTACTTCATATACGAAAACGAGCGCGAAGTAAAAAGCGCAAAGCCTTTCGTGGAACTCATCTTGGGCGTAAACGGTGCAGGCAAGACGACCACAATCGCAAAGCTTGCGAATTTATATAAAAACGAAGGTAAAAGCGTTATTTTGGGCGCTTGCGATACGTTTAGAGCAGGAGCCATCGAGCAGCTACGTCAGTGGGCGCAGAGAACTGGCGTGCCTATCGTCGCTACGCAACAAGGTCACGACCCGTCCGCGGTCGCCTTTGACGCGATAAGCTCGGCCGTGGCTAAAAACCTAGACAACGTCATCCTAGATACCGCAGGTCGCCTGCAAAATCAAACTAATTTAGCCAATGAGTTAAGCAAGATCGTTCGCATCGCAGACAGAGCCTACGCAGGCGCGCCGCACCGCAAAATCCTGATCCTTGACGGCACTCAGGGTAACGCAGGCCTCGCTCAAGCAAAGGCTTTTAACGACATCGTGAGCCTTGACGGCGTCATCATCACCAAGCTTGACGGCACGCCAAAGGGCGGAGCGCTTTTTGGCGTCGCGCGCGAGCTAGAGCTACCGATACTCTACATCGGCACCGGCGAGACGATGAACGATCTAGTCAAATTTGACCCGCACGATTTCGTAGATACTATCGTGGATGAAATTTACGCCTAAATCTTGGGCGTAAATTTTAGCTTTTTAAATTTATCCCTCCACTTAAATTTGCAAATTTTATATACAATAACCGCACTTAAGGCAATCTACTAAAAGGCATAAAAATGACTGTACAAGAGTACGAGGCTAAATTTAGCGAGGATGATGCGCCCGGCTGGGACGCGATAGCGCGCTAGAAAAGATCTACGATCCCACAAAACGAGCGTCACTATGCATCTCGGCTGCATGCGAGTCTGGGCGGCGAGGATTACTTAGACGGCGTTAGCGTATTTGACTCCGTAGAGGGAGCGCCGCACCGCCATCTCGTGAGCTTTGGCATGAGCGAGCTTTACTACGATCCCCAAAGCTCTCAGGATGAATTTAGCGGCTGGGGATTTGAGTTTAGTATGCGCATCGTGCCGTTTGCGGACGATCCTGACTCAAAGTCCGGTGATGATACGGTAGTCCCGTATGAGCCTTTTTGGGCGATATCTCTTATGCAAAATCTCGCCAAATACGTCTACAACAGCAAAAAATGGTTCGAGGCTTATCATTTTATACCGACCAATTCGCCTCTGCGCCTTAATACCGATACTAAACTAGTAGGCGTCGCCTTCGCGCCAGATCCAGTGCTAGGAGGCATAGATACGCCAAACGGCAGAGTCGAGTTCCTCCAGATGGTCAGTATCACGCAGCGCGTAGAGCAGCTCATAGATATGATGCGCAAGGACAATCCTCTGCTAATCACCAATCTAAAGCGCCAAAAAGAAGGTAAATTTGACGGCGCGCCGAACTCTTACGAGCTCGGCGCTTTGCCGCTAGCGGTTAAAAAGTATTTTCTCTCTTTTCTAGCACAAGGTGCAGTATATAAGTCACCGCAAATGCAACCGCGCTAGGTACGATCCAGCCCAGCATCGAGTCATAAAACGGCAGCTTTTTGACGAGATCAGTCACTAGCGGTACGGAGACGCCCGCGATATCAAGGCCGTTTATCGTGCCGACGACTACGCAGACGTAGACGCAGGTGCGGTAGACGAGCTTGCTCGAGTCGATCAGCGGATTGATGAGCGAAAGGATGATGAGCATGATGGCGATCGGATAGATGGCGATCAGTACCGGGATCGAGCCCTTGATGATGGTTGTGAGGCCGAAATTTGCCACGCCAAAGCCGATCAAGCACCACGCCGCGACCCAAATTTTATATTTGACTCGTCCGCCCGTTAGCTCCTCGAAGTACTCGCTAGCAGAGCTGATGAGCCCTAGCGTCGTCGTGATGCAAGCTAGAAAAAACGCCGAACCTAGCACCAAAACGCCCGCTTTACCGAAGTAATGGCCGCTAATGCGCGATAGCAGCTCGGCTCCGTTTATCTCCGGCGCATCTTTAAAAAGCTCCGCCGACGTAGCGCCAAGGTAGCCTAGCATAAGGTAAATCGCCATCAAAATCACGCCTGCCGTCATGCCTGCCTTTATCGTCGAGGAGACGAGATGACGCTCGTCTTTTACGCCCACGGTTCTGATAGCGTTTATCACGATGATACCAAACGCCAGCGACGCTAGCGCATCCATCGTCTGATAGCCTTCTACGAAGCCCTTTGCTGCGGCATGATCGA
>CALISV010000245.1 GCA_938041615.1 uncultured Campylobacter sp.
TCAGATGTTGTAAAAGATATATATAATAATTCATCAAAGATATTAAATTCATATCAAAATGAAAAACAATATATAATAGATAAAAATGGTATTCGGTAGTTTCAAAGAAAGTTTTGATAGTTTTGATATACCAAATTTTAATAATAACAAAAATAATGATTTTTCTAATTATAGCAAACAAAAAAATAGAAAGAACAATGACTTTCTTGATATTGTAAATAATAATGCAAATGATAAAAAGAAAAACTATTATAAAAAGGATAACAATAGAAAAAAGAAATATAATGCAAATCCTTCTACTGCAAGAAATATTAAAAAATTGGCTCTTAGTGCTTCACTACTTCTTGTAGCATTTGGTGGGTATAAATATCATGAATTAATGAAAAATGATGAAACTAAAGAATTTGAGCAATATATGAAAAATTCTGTAGAAAAAGATCCAATCTTACTTATAAACAACTATTCAAAAGTTAAATCATCTAATTATATGATATATAAGATGTTGTCAAATAGTAATCCTGAGGATATTGATAAATATAATGAATTAATTGTAGCACTTCCAGAATTTCAAGAAGGTTTAAACAAAAATAATAATGATAAAAACATGGATAGATATAATAAGAGTATTGAGATAATTCTTAAAAATAGAGATTTTATAATGAAAATGATTGATAAAGATCTAGATAGTAAATTAAAAGAAGTTTTAACAAACGAAAATAAAGATAATTTTGGTCTTAATTTGAATGCCAAATATTGCTAAAGAACTAATTGTTTTTAATCAACTTAAATTTAGGTTGTAACGGTTAATATCCGCCTGATTTTTAAGAACTATCTTAAAAAATAAACGAGGAGATAAAATGGATCGACGAGATTTTATAAAAAGCGCCGCCGCTTCGGCTGCTTGCGCGAGTGCCGGTATAGCGCTGCCTAGCTCTATGGCAGCTGCGCAAAACGCAGCTGAAAAGGGCTGGCGCTGGGATAAAGCTGCATGTAGGTTCTGTGGAACTGGCTGCGGCGTAATGATCGCAACCAAAGAGGGCAAAATCGTAGCCGTCAAGGGCGACCCTGAAGCACCCGTAAACCGCGGCCTAAACTGCATCAAAGGCTACTTTAACGCCAAGATCATGTACGGCGCGGACCGCATCACTCAGCCGCTTTTGCGCGTGAACGAAAAGGGCGAATTTGACAAAAAGGGCAAATTTAAGCCTATTAGCTGGGAAAAAGCCTTTGACATCATGGCGGAAAAATATAAAGAGACCATGAAGAAAAACGGCGTGCATTCAGCCTGCGTTTTCGGCTCGGGTCAATACACTATTTTAGAGGGTTATGCAGCCGTCAAACTATGGAAAGCGGGTATTAGAAGCAACTCTATTGACCCGAATGCTCGCCACTGTATGGCGAGCGCGGTCGTCGGATTTATGCAGACTTTCGGTATCGACGAGCCTGCGGGCTGCTACGACGACATAGAGCTAACCGATACTATCGTGGCTTGGGGCGCTAATATGGCCGAGATGCACCCGATACTTTGGGCGCGCGTAAGCGATAAAAAGCTAAGCAATCCCGAGCGCGTAAAGGTCGTAAATTTAAGCACGTATTCGACTAGAACGTCAAATATCGCCGATTCCGAGATTATTTTCGCTCCTTCAAGCGACGTTGCTATCTGGAACTACATCGCTCACGAGATCGTTTATAATCATCCTGAAGCCATTGATTGGGACTACGTAAATAGCCACTGCGTATTTGCGACGGGACCTGCCGATATCGGCTATGGGCTTAGAAATAATCCAAATCACCCTAACTACAATACCGAAAAAGACGTCATCGAGACCGAACTTAAAAAGACTTTAAGCAAAAACGAAGGCGTGACTCTGGGCTATCTAGGCTATAAAGAGGGCGACGTGATGGAAAATAAAAATACGGCTACCGCGGGCAAACACTGGCAAATCACGTTTGAGGAATTTAAAGAAGCTCTTAAACCTTATACGCTTGACTTCTCCGCTCCGCTAATAAAAGGCGATCCGAACGAGGATTTGGAAGAATTTAAGAAAAAACTAAAGCAACTAGCCGACTGGTACATCGAAAAAGGTAGAAAAGTAGTTAGCTTTTGGACGATGGGCTTTAACCAGCACCAACGCGGCACTTGGGTAAACGAACAAGCTTATATGGTGCATATGCTACTTGGTAAACAAGCAAAACCGGGCGAGGGCGCTTTCTCGCTAACCGGACAACCAAGCGCATGCGGAACGGCACGCGAGGTCGGTACTTTCGTTCATCGCTTGCCTGCGGATATGGTCGTAGATAACGCCGAACACCGCGAAATAAGCGAGAAAATTTGGAAACTTCCTAAAAACACGCTAAATCCGAAAGTCGCCTCCCACTACGTAAAAATGATGCGCGATATGGAAGACGGAAAGATGAAATGGGCGTGGGTACAAGTAAACAACCCGTGGCAAAACACTGCAAACGCAAACCACTGGATCAAAGCAGCGCGCGAGATGGATAACTTTATCATCGTTTCCGACCCGTATCCTGGCATCTCGGCTAAGGTTGCCGACCTAATCCTGCCTACTGCGATGATATACGAAAAATGGGGCGCATACGGTAACGCGGAGCGCAGAACTCAGCACTGGAGACAACAAGTCCTTCCTGTGGGCGAGGCGATGAGCGACACGTGGCAAATGCTGGAATTTGCTAAGCGCTTTAAGCTAAAAGAGGTCTGGGGCGAACAAAAAGTGGACGATAAGCTAACGCTCCCAAGCGTGCTAGACGAGGCAAAAGCCATGGGTTATAGCGAAGAAGATACGCTATTTGACGTGCTTTTCGCAAACGAAGAGGCTAAGAGCTATCCTGCAAAAGACGCGATAATGGAAGATTTTGATAACTCTGAAGTTTTTGGCGACAGCAGAAAAGTAGTCGGCTCAGACGGCAAGGTATTTGAGGGTTACGGATTTTTCGTTCAAAAATATCTTTGGGAAGACTACCGCAAATTTGGCTCCGGTCACGGACACGATCTGGCGGACTTTGATACCTATCACAAAGTGCGCGGACTAAGGTGGCCCGTCGTAGACGGTAAAGAAACTCAGTGGAGATTTAACGCCAAATACGATCCGTACGCGAAGAAATTTGCCGAAGACGGCAAGCAGTTTGCATTCTACGGCAATAAAAAAGCCAAGTTGCAAAAAGGCGATTTGACCAAAGTAACTAGCGGAGACGAGAAATTTTCTATCGCTAATAAAGCCAAAATTTTCTTCCGTCCTTATATGGATCCGTGCGAGATGCCTGATACTACGTATCCTTTCTGGCTATGCACGGGCCGCGTGTTAGAACACTGGCACTCAGGCACTATGACGATGCGCGTTCCGGAGCTTTACCGCGCCGTACCTGAAGCGCTTTGCTACATGCACGAGGGCGATGCGCAAAAGCTAAATTTACAACATAACGACGTAGTTTGGATCGAGTCTCGCCGCGGTAAGGTAAAAGCAAGAATCGATCTGCGCGGACGAAATAAACCGCCGATGGGTCTAGTTTACGTGCCGTGGTTTGACGAAAACGTATTTATTAACAAAGTTACTCTTGACGCGACTTGTCCGCTATCAAAAGAGACCGACTATAAAAAATGCGCGGTTAAAATTTACAAGGCTTAATAATGCAAAATAGAAGAGAGGCTTTAAAATTTGGGTTAAAAGCGATTAGTTTGGTTCTCGCGGGCGGCTTTATCTGGAGTACGCAAACGACGGCTAAAGCCCAAACTCTACTCATCAGGCCGCCGGGTGCTTTGAAGGAGAAAAATTTCCTTAGCGAGTGCATACGCTGCGGGCTTTGCGTAGAAGCCTGTCCTTGGGATACGCTTAAGCTTGCGGATTTAGACGACGGATTGCCTTACGGCACTCCGTTTTATACTCCGCGAAATATCCCTTGCTATATGTGTCCGGATATCCCGTGCACGGTCGCCTGTCCGACCGGCGCGCTAGATACGAAGCTAGTGAGCGAAGATAACGGCAAGCTAAATATAAACAAAGCGCAAATGGGTATCGCTGTGCTGGATCCAAATTTCTGCATCGCTTACGAGGGACTTCGCTGCGACGCTTGCTACCGCGCCTGTCCTTTGATAGACAAGGCGTTGAAGCTTGAATACGTTCGCAACGAGCGAACGCAAAAGCATGCGTTTTTTAAACCTGTCGTGGACGCCGACTACTGCACGGGTTGTGGCATGTGCGAGCAAGTTTGCGTGACGCCAAAAGCCTCTATCTTCGTGCTTCCGCGCGAGATAGGGCTAGGCTCTAGCAACGAACAGTACGTAAAAGGCTGGGTCGAGGGCGCTGATAAAAAACTAAAAGACGCTGAGCCAAAAGAGTTTAAAACCGACGAGAAAAAGCTAAACGACTATCTAAATAGCGGAGATTTGCTATGAAATATTTGATTTTAAGAAGGATAAGTCAAATTTTGATCCTAGGGCTGTTTTTTGCGAGCAACTACTACGGAATTAAAATTTTACAAGGCAATCTCAGTTCGTCTTTGCTTTTCGGAGTCGTTCCTCTTAGCGATCCGTTTGCCGTTTTGCAGTTATATCTAGCTAGTTTTAGTATCGCTTCTGGTGCACTTGTCGGGGCTGCTATCGTGTTTGCTTTTTACGCGATTGTCGCTCCGCGCGCCTTTTGCAGCTGGGTTTGCCCGGTAAACATCATCACCGAAACCGCTCGCTGGGTCAGAGTAAAGCTTGGCTACGATAAAGATAAAAAATTCGTAAATTTCACGAGAAGCGCGAGATATTACGTTTTGGGATTTACGCTTTTTATCTCGCTAGTCACTTCGGCTCCGGCGTTTGAGGGCATTAGCTTTATCGGCATCATTCAGCGCGGCGTCATCTACGGCGGCACGCTGTGGCTGTTTGTGGCGTTTGGAGTGTTTGCGATAGACGCGTTTATCGGCGATAGATTAGTCTGCTCAAAGCTTTGTCCGCTGGGCGCTTTTTACGCGATAGCCGGCAAATTTGCCCTTATCAGGGTAAAGCACGATGCGGCTAGCTGCACTAGCTGCATGAAGTGTAAGCTAATCTGCCCAGAAAACCAAGTGCTTGGCATCATCGGCAAGCAAAGCGGGTTTATAACCTCGAGCGAGTGCATCAGCTGCGGACGCTGTATCGACGTCTGCGATGACGACGCGCTCAAATTTAATATAAGAAATTTAAGGAGAAATTAATGAAAGCTAATAAGCTTATTTTTGGAGTCGTTTGCGCCGCTGCGCTACTCATCGGCTGCAATAACCCTAGCGTCGGCGACGTATCAGGCTTAAGAACGGCCGAAGTTACCGACGAGAACGTAACTTTAGCGGATATCAACTGGACTAGCCCGATGCCCGGAGAATCTACTAGATACGATCGTTCGTTTGAAAACGCTCCGCCGCTAATCCCTCACGATATTTCCGATTTAATCCCGATCACCAAAGACAACAATATGTGCGTGAGCTGTCATATGCCCGAGGTTGCCGAGAGCGTGGGCGCTACGCCGATCCCTAAATCGCATCTTTACAGTATAAGATTTAATAAAGATAAAGGCGGCGAACTAAGTCAAGATCGCTATAACTGCACCACTTGCCACGTTCCTCAAGCAAACGTTAAACCGCGCGTGAAAAATAACTTCAAGCCTGACTTTAGCCGTCAGCAAGACGCGCAACACCGATCAAACCTTCTAGATATACTAAACGAAGGCGTTAGGTGAGCGTATCCAGACGCGAGCTATTTACTAAATTTTTGGGCGGCAAAACCGCTCAAAAATTTATCGCGCCGCCTTATTTTTGCGGCGAATTTAACTGCGCTGATTGCGAAGCGCCTTGCGTTAGCGCTTGCGATAGAGAGCTTTTAAGCTTTGAAAATGAAAGAGTAAATTTTAAATTTAAGTCCTTGGGTTGTAACTTTTGTAAAGAGTGCGCGCTCGCTTGCGAAGAGGCGGGACGAGAGGTTTTAAATTTAAAATTCGCGGCTACTATAGAAGCTAAAATTTTTATCGACGTGCATAGCTGTCTTGCGTGGAACGGCACGATTTGCTGTAGCTGTCAGGATGTTTGCAAATTTAGAGCGATCGATTTTTTAGGCGTTTTTCGCCCGAGCGTAAATCTAAAATGCACGGGTTGCGCGCAATGTATGGAAGTTTGCTTCGCTAATAGTATCAAAATGGAGGCGTTATGAGAAAATTTATTTTATTTTTTACGGCGATTTTTTGCTTAAATTTGACCGCAAATTTAGCGGCGGCACCGCTTGAGATCTCGCAACCGGACAAGGTCATAAAAGCTGGTGCAAACGTGATAAGCTCAAATTTGATAGATGAAATTTTATATCTGGGCACGGACGGCAGCGAGCTTGATATCTACGACATAAAGGCGGATAAATTTTTAGAACCGATTAAATTTCGCACGGTCAAAACGCACTTTAGCGACGAAGAGTCCGCAAAAATTTTTAGCATCGACCGCCTGGGCGATATGCTTTTGGTTTTAACCGAGATGGACTACAACGAGCGATATTTGTACGTTTTTAAAAAAGAAAATGACGGCTGGAGCGAGGTTAGCAATATGCACCTAGCTAACAAATCCGCTAAAAAAGCCTTTTTCATAGATGAAAAAACGGCGGTTGTATCGGATTTCGGCAATGAAATTTACTATATCGACCTAGAGAGTAAAAAAGCTGTTTTCAAACACAAATTTTCCATCGCGCTTTACGTGGATTTTGAGATCAACAAAACCCGCGACAAAATCGCTATCGGAGCCGAAAGCGGCGTGATTTATATCTATAATCTAAAAACTCGCCAAACCGAGCAAACGCTAAATTTCTTTAAAGACAATATGTACGACATCGACTACAAAAATGACGTCGTAGCCGTTGGCTGCATCGACAAACAAGCAGGCGTTTTTAACGGCTCGATGAGCTATTTTAAGTCTGATTTTATCGTTTATGCGACGGGGCTTAGCGACGACGCCAAAACGCTAGCGTATATGAACGGCGAAGAGAGCGATATCCTGGTCTACGACATCGCAAGCAAAACAAAACTCGCGACCGTAAAAACCGGACAGCAAATTTTAAATGAAATTTACCTCTCCGATAGCGGTAGGCTAATCAGCGTCGCGTACGAAAAAGAGGTTAAATTTTGGAGCGTAAAATGAACATATCAAGTGCGATAGTATATACCAAAGATGGAAACGAAGCCGCCGAGGTAGCCAAAAGAATCGAACAAGTACAAGGCTGCGAGGTCATCGCCGCGCAAGACGGCAAGATTGTAGTCGTGATGAGCGCGGAAAATTTAGACGGCGAGATAGAGCTTTTTAAGGCGCTAGAGGGCGTAGAGGGCGTCTCAGGAGCTGCGATGATATACAGCTATCAAGAGGATTTGCAACAAGATATCGAAAGCATTAAAAAAAGCGGCAAGATAAGCGAAATTTTACTCGACGAAAACATCGATGCCAAGGATATCGTATACAACGGCCACGTCGGCGATAGGGTAAAATAAATTTTTACCCGTTAACTTTATCCTAAATTTGACGATATATAATATGGATAAAATTTAAAGGATAAAAAATGCAAAGCATCAACGGTTTAAGCCAAAATCCATACATCCCGCAACCTCGCTACGACGTGCAAAACGTCCAAAACACGGCAAGCGTAGATCAAAACGAAAATATAAAAAGGATGCAAGAAGCCTACGCAAATATCGACGTAAAGCAGTTAACGAATAGCTATTTGTCGCATTTTCAGGCTAGAGCTGACTCAAATGCGAGCTCAAATTTCTTGTCTCAGGTTTCGGCTTTTGACGGTTCTGCAAAATTTAACGACATTTTGGGCGCTCAAAACAAAAGTATAAATTCTCTAAACGATATCTTGTCCGGCATCGATTTTAAATCTATCGGCTACGAGGGCAAACCCATAACTCAACTAAGCCAAAGCGAAGCTAGCGATCTAGTGAGTGAGAATGGATTTTTCGGTATCGCAAATACTGCGGATAGGATTTCAAATTTTATCATTATCGCCGCCGGAGACGACTTGCAAAAGCTGGAAGCCGGAAAAGAAGGCATGCTAAGAGGTTTTAAAGAGGCCGAGAAAATTTGGGGTGGCGAGCTGCCTGAAATTTCGCAAAAAACGATAGAAAAAGCGACGCAAGCCGTAGATAAAAGAATAGCCGAACTTGGAGGGAACGTGCTCAGTGTTCAGGCTTAAGTTTTTAAATTTAGCCGCCGTTTTGCTGGTTTTTAGTGGTTGTGCTTTTTTTGAGAAAAAACCACCACCAAAAGTCGTCCAAAAACCAGTTGTTCAAAAACCTGCACCAGTTAAAGGCTCTTTACGCGGCGTGATATCAAGCGTAACCTATGACGGCGGCAGATACTGCTACGATATAAAATCAATCGACGTATCAAACGGCAAACTGCCTAGCGGCAAGTACTGCGCGGATAAATTTTACTTTTCTAGCGGAGATACCGTCTATGCAAGCGTTTCAGGCGGACTCGTCACTGAGATGCTGCTCATAAAAAGCGGAACGCACCACGTTACGCATAAAGTAAATAAAACGCCGAAATTTAAAAGTACAAGTCCTGCAAAAAGCCCACAACAGCAAGAAAGCAACAAAAAAATTCTAATCGATGTTCCAAAAAGTGAAAATATCAGCTTTGATTAGCCGTTGATTTACCGAAATATTTTATAATTCTCACAAGCAATCAAAGTTAGAACTCCTTTTAAGAAGGGGATGTGCGTCCCCTTTTTTATCTTTTTTCTCATAAAAATCATTAAAATTTAGTTTTTGTATTTAAGCTTTGCTGATAGTATTTGCATTTTGGTAATATCAAGTATCAAAAATAACCTCAAAAATCCTGATATATACAAGTTTTGCCATTATTTATGTTAAATTTTCCTATTAAGCTTACTGCAGCCGCTTTTGTGCTAGAATTATGCCTATAAAACTTTTATAAAGGAGAACTTATGAAACTTGCTAAAATTTCTTTAGCTGCTTTGGTTGCGCTCGGCGCTTTCTCTACTTTAAATGCTACTCCGCTCGAAGAAGCCATTAAAGACGTAGATTTTTCTGGATTTGCTAGATATCGATATACGGGCAATAAGCTAAAAGTAAATGATGCAAAAGAGACAAAAGCAGCTCACAACTTTAGATTTGTGGGTACTTTTAAGGCCGCTCTTGACGATAACTTTTTTGGCGTGTTGGGCTTAAGATACTCTGCAAACGACGGTTCTGGTCACAACACTGATACGACAAATACAACAAGCTCATTTGGCGTAAGAGAATTTTATCTTGGCTATAACGTAGGTAATACCACAATAACAGCCGGTAAACAATTTGCCAAAACATATTTTGACGATGACTTGGTTGGAACCGGTCTAAGAGTGCAAAATACCGACATCTCAGGCCTTACTTTGGTCGGTGTTGCATTTGACGCTCTTGAAACAGACAATATTGATTATGACGGCAAACTACTATCAGGCTTGGCAGGCTCAAAAAGCCTTAACTACTATGGCGTAGGCGCAATGGGAAGCTATGATCCTCTAAATTTCAAAGCATGGTGGGCATATCTTGAAGATACTGCAAATTTATTTGCAGCTGATGCGGCTTTGAAATTTGATCTAGATGCAGTAAAACTAGGCCTACAAGGAC
>CALISV010000246.1 GCA_938041615.1 uncultured Campylobacter sp.
GAGCATAGCGGTCAATCTCCTCCTCTAAAAATGCATAGATGCACTTCTTTGGCAATTGTAAATCTAATCCTTCGTGATTTGGCATTATGACTGCCTGAGGATTGTCATCAAACTCTAAAATAGGAATAGCATGTTTTTGAATCATAGAGCACCTCCTCTAAATTTTTACTATTATATCAAAAGCAAAACGAAAGTCAAGGCGAGAACCTAAGTCAAATCAGAAAAATATATTTTAAATAGATTGTAATTTTGACAATCTGATTAAAATATAATCTTATGTAATTTTTGATGGGTATATAATACTATGTATAAATTATAGTATTTAGGAGGAAAAATGATAATTTTTTACGGTTCAAAAGTAAGAAGTAAAAAAATAGGGAATATAAAATTGAAAGGATAAAAATGAAAAAAAGTTTTTTCGCGCTTAGCTTGCTTTCAAGCTTTTTGTTTGCCGCGGAGGTAAATATCTACTCTGCGCGCCACTATGACGCCGACAGCGAGCTTTATAAGCTTTTTGAGCAAAAGACGGGTATCAAGGTAAACGCCACGCAGGCAAAAGCCGGCGAGCTAATCAAAAAGCTCGAAGTAGAAGGGGGTAGCTCCGCGGCGGATATCTTTATCACCGCAGATGCTGGAAATTTCTACACCGCAAAGACTAAAGGCGTGTTGCAAGCGGTCAAATCAGAAACTCTAGAAAAAATCGTGCCTGAACAGTACAGAGATAACGACGGTCAGTGGTTTGCTATTTCAAAACGCGCTAGAGTCATCGTTTACGACAAAAGAGACTTCGATCCTAAAGGTATCAAGGACTACGAGGATTTGGCAAAACCGGAGCTAAAAGGCAAACTGTTAATCAGAAGCGCGACGGCTCCGTATAGCAAGTCGCTACTAGCTGCTATCATCGAGGCCGACGGTAAAGACGCGGCTACTAAATGGGCGGAGGGCACTCTAAAAAATCTAGCTCGCGATCCAAAAGGCGGCGATAGGGATCAGGCTAAGGCCATCTACGCAGGCGAGGGCGACGTAGCGGTTATGAACACCTACTACATAGGCCTCATGCTAACCTCTCCGAAAGCCGAAGACGTCGAGGCTGCGAAAAATTTGGGCATAATTTTCCCAAATCAGGACAACCGCGGTACGCACGTAAATATCAGCGGCATCGCGCTAACCAAAGCTGCTAAAAATAAAGAAAACGCAGTTAAATTTATGGAGTTTATGGTGAGCCCTGAGGCGCAAAAGATACTCGCGGGTATAAATTTCGAGTATCCGATCAACGCAGAGGTCGAGCCTAGCGACATCGTAAAAGGCTTTGGCAAATTTAAAGAAGACTCCACTCCGCTTTATAAAAGCGTGCAAAACACGAACGAGGCTATTAAAATTTACGACGTAGCCGGCTGGAAATAATGAAAGTAAAATTCGGGGCGATCTTTATCGCCCTTATCGTTTTGATCCCCATTTTTAGTATATTTTTCGAGATCGCTTTGGGCGACTACTCATTGCTCGAGCACTTTTTTAAGTATCTTTTTATGAGGTATATCCAAGGTACTTTTGCGGTTGCGGCAGGCGTTTTGGCGCTTAGTCTAGTTATCGCCGTGGTTTCTGCGTGGCTGGTGGCGAACTACCGCTTCACACTCTCAAATTTCTTTGAATATGCCCTCATCCTTCCGTTTGCGATTCCTGCTTATATATTTAGCTTTTGCTACGTCGGGATTATGGATTACGGCGGATATTTTCATCAAATTTTCGGCTTTAGGCTAGAGTTTATGAATATCTACGGAGCGATTTTTGTACTTTCGTTGTCGCTTTATCCATACATCTATATGTTTGCCAAAACCTCGTTTAAAACGCAGTCCGCAGCGATTTACGACGTTTGTAAAATTTACAAGCTCCCCGGCCTTGCCGTGTTTTTTAGGGTTGCGATATTTCTGTCGCGTCCGGCGATCGTGGGCGGAGCGATGCTGGTGCTCATGGAGACGCTTAGCGACTACGGCACGGCTGCTTATTACGGCGTAGAGACTTTTAGCGCGGGCATTTTTAAGCTATGGTTTGACATGGGCGACTCGTACTCCGCGTCCGTGCTAGCGGGGCTTTTGATGATGTTTGTGTTTGTTTTGATGATATTTGAGCACGTTAATAAAAACTCTAAAAAATACAGCTTCTCCACGCACGACACCTCCAAATTTACGCAAAAAAAGGAGCTTGGTAAATTTGGCTCGGCGGCGGCGTTTTTGTGGTGCGCGAGCGTGTTTTGTCTGGCGTTTGCCTTTCCTTTTACCTGGCTTTTGTATTGGAGTATTCACGAGCTAGATAGCTTTAAATTTGAGTTCGTGCAGATGGCTTTAAATTCGCTTCTGATGGCTGCTGGCGCGGCGATACTCATCACGGCGGTGAGTTTTTTCCTTGTTTTTTCGACGAGACTTATAAAAAACAAAGCGCTAAACGCCTTTTTGCTAAAATCTGTCTCGCTAGGCTACGCGCTGCCGGGCGCTAGTATCGGGCTTTGCGTGATGATAGTTTTTGGTTATATTGACCGAAATTTCGGCACGCATCTACTCTCGTCGAGCTTTGTGGTGCTGATTTTCGGATACGTCGTGCGGTTTTTGGCGACCTCGATATATGCCGTCGAGAGCGGATACGCCAAGATCCCGGCAAATATCGACGACGCCGCGCTTTTGCTAAACGGCTCGCGGTTAAATTTGTTTTTCAAAGTGCATTTTCCGCTGCTTCGCCACTTTTTCTTTCTCTCGCTCATCGTCGTTTTTATCGACATCATTAAGGAGTTGCCGCTTAGCCTCATTTTGCGGCCTTTGGGCTTTGAGACGCTTAGTATCAGGGCGTTTTTTTACGCGAGCGATGAGAGGCTTTACGCTGCGGCTCTGCCGTCGTTTCTCATCGTTTCGATGTCGCTAGTCGCCGTCCTTTGGCTCGAGATAATCTCCAGAAAAAAACAAGAAAGATAAAAATATGGCTGAAATTTTAAAAATCGTAAATTTAAACAAGAAATTTGGAAATTTAGAGGTTTTAAAGGACGTAAATTTAAGCCTTAACGAGGGCGAAATTTTAAGCGTTCTGGGCGATAGCGGCTGCGGTAAAAGCACGCTTTTACGCATAATCGCCGGGCTTGAGACGCCAAGCGGCGGTCAAATTTGCGTCAAAGATGGCTGCGGCACCGCGATGATGTTTCAGAGCTACGCGCTTTTTCCGCATTTAAGCGTTTGCAAAAACGTGGAATTTGCGCTGTGGCGACTCCCTAGCGCCGAGCGAGCCCAAAGGAGCGCGCAGCTGCTGGAGAAATTTAAAATCTCCGATCTAAAAGACAAAACTCCCGATCAAATTTCGGGTGGTCAAGCGCAAAGGACGGCCTTTGCCAGAGCCGTAGCAAACCGCGAAAAGCTGCTTTTGCTCGACGAACCTTTCGCTAATCTCGATCGCAACCTAAAAAGCGCGCTAAGAGGCGAGCTAAAACAGATGATAAAGGCAAACGGCATCAGCGCGGTCATGGTAACGCACGACAAAGAGGACGCCTTTTTGTTAAGCGACAAAATCGCGCTGATAAAAGGCGGCAAGGTTTTGGCTTTCGGCGCGCCTAGGGAGCTGTATTTTCAGCCCGCATCTTACGAGATCGCCTGCTTTTTGGGCGATATGAATTTGATCGACGAGCGGGATGCACAAAATTTGCCGGCCGAATTTAGATCGTGGCTGGAAGAGAGAAAATTTATGTTTCGCCCGGAGCTTATCATAAGCGGTGAAAAATACGAAGCAAACGTAATAGAAGCCAAGTTTTTAGGTGCATTTTACGAGCTAAATTTGGACTTTTGCGGGGTTAAATTTAAAGCTGTCGTTAGCTCAAATTTACAGATTTGCGATAAATTTAAATTTGACCTGGCATAAATTTGGACGGGCTTAGTATAGTCGCGCGAATTTTATTTTTATCGTCCAATTTGCCTGAAACGCAAATTGGACGAATTTGGCTTAGTCTTGATTGCGATTTTCGACGTAATCCACTCTCGACCAGGCAAGCACGTAGATAAACCCTAACGCCAAGTAGATACCAAGTACCGCAAGCTCGATAGGGTAGGGGTCGCGCAGGGCTTTGGTGAGTAAAAGCTTTAGCGCCGCAGCGATAAAAGTGCCGATCACGCAAAGCACCGCGTAGCCTGAAAATAGGGCGTTTTGCGTGACGGCACCGAGTTTAAAATTTATCTTTATCCAAAGCAAAAAAGCAAGCACCGCCGTGGTGCAAATGACGAAAAATAGGACCTTGTGCGTGCTAGCGGGGGCATAGTTTGCGCCAAAACTTAGCAAAATCATCGCGCTGCTAACTACGATAAAAATGCGGTAAAGCTTAAACACGCCTCCGCCTGCAAGTTTGTTTACCTTTGATATCGCGCCGTAAAGGCAGATGACGGAGACGAACAACATCGCTACGCGCGCGCTCGTTGCGATATCAAAGAGGCTTTTAGGTAAAACCATCTCTTGCGAGAGTAAATTTAAAATAACCAAAATCCCCGACGTCATACCAAGCGCCCTTGCCGCACTTACGCGCTTTATGAAGTTTTCTTGCATATTTTGCCTTTTATTAACTTAATAAAAATTTTACACAAACAAGCTTAAAATTTTCATTAAATTTGCACCAAGTAAGCAGGCGGATAGTCTGGGATATAAAATACAAAATAAGCAAAGTTGCAAAGCTTATTCTTGCAGCTAAGGAACTCTAACATTGGACCGAGTTTTAAAATGCGTCAAAGGCTGATCGTATGAAAAATACAAATTTGAGGGTGATCAAAATTGACGATAAATTTAGGGGCAAATCTATCGTCAAATTTTCGATTTATCTACATATTTATTTGTTGGTAAAATTTAATGTTTTTAAATAGAGTGTTTCCCAAAGAGAAAAGAGGAGATTGGGCATATTTAAGTTGGAGGCCTGATAAATCAATTGGATT
>CALISV010000247.1 GCA_938041615.1 uncultured Campylobacter sp.
TTAATCTGCACTGATTTAAGCTTGCCGTTTATAAGCCGCGCGTTTTAATTTAAACCGAATTTGCCGCCCAAATTTACCGTCCGCGCCGCTTTTTGCGTTCAAATTTAGTAAGTCCGCTTGCATAAAAGCGCGAAAAGCGCCCGAATTTAGCTCAAATTTGACGAACCGAGCGCAAATTTAGCGGTTAAAAAGCTCGTGCACGTCGTGCGGATCGTCTTGACCTTTCGGCACCTCGAAAAACGCCGCCTTATGAAACCTCGCCCAGCTAGCGACGAGGTTTGAGGGAAACATCTCCACGGCGTTGTTATAGTCGGTCACTGCGGCGTTGTATGCACGGCGCGCGGCGGAGATCTGCTCCTCGATCTCGTTTAGCGTCTTTTGCAGGTGCATGACGTTTTCGTTGGCTTTTAGTTCGGGGTAGTTCTCGACGACGACGTTTAGCTTTGAGATGAGGTTTGACAGCTCGCCGTTTAGCGCAAATCTCTGCTCGTCGCCCGCGGCCTTTTGGATGCCGCTTCTAAGCGCGGAGATGTTTTCTAGCAGCTCGCGCTCGTGCGTGATGTACTGCTTGACGGTGGCGACGAGGTTTGGGATGAGGTCAAAGCGCCTTTTTAGCTGCGTATCGACGCCTGATCTGATGTTTGAGACTTGGTTTCGCTTGCCCACCAGCGAGTTGTAGACCGAGATGACGATGAGCGCGAGAACGGCGATGATGCCTAGGACGATGTACATTTTACTCCTTTGATTTAACTTTTGTTTTGATTATATCAAAAAACCGCTAAAACCGGAAAATTATACTCGTTTTTGCCGCGCTAGATGCTAGGTCGCTCGGGGTTTGCTACCAAAATGCTAAATTTCGCTTGTCTTTGCAAAAGCCGCTTTGCGAGCAAATCTCGGATACAAGGGCTAGTTGCCGTAAAATTAAAACGAGCGGCCGATTTTTGCGCTTAAATTTAGGCTTAAAAACGCAAAATACGCTTTTAAGTAAACCGTTTGCGAATTTTGCGTTACGCGCGAGTTGAGTCTTATTTTTAAACAAAAATCAAAGCAGATATGCGCAGGCAAAAACGACTCGGCGCAACCTCTTGCCGGGCAGCGGCGATGGGCGGGTAAAATCTAGCCTATAAATTTTCGCCTGCACGGGCGACATAGCCCTTTGCTGCGATAAAATCGTATCTTTTTGAGGGTGATTTTACGCGAGCTAACGGCTAAATCATCGCAAATTTAGCGCCGTTTAAGCAGCGATAAAAAATAGCGTTTTTAAGCACGCCAAAAAGAGCGCGAACCGCAATTTTATCGCGGTTTCAGAGTTTTAAGTTGCAAGAGCAAAAATAGCTTTAAACGGCAAAATCGCCGAGCCGTAAAATCCGTCCCGCGCGTTTTGCGTTTAGGCGAGGAAATTACCGCTCGCGCCTTATGCAAATTTAGCTATTTTGCCGGCTGCAAGTAGGCAAATTTACGCTTACTAGAAAGCTTAGAGGGCAAAAGCGCGGATTTGCGCCGCGCACAAACGACAAATTTGCGACTTTGCGCCGTAAGGCAAAAACCAAAACTAGCCAAAAGGCGCAAATTTAAGGTGCGCATAAAAACTAAACCAAAGCGCTTTAACCTTTTAAAGCTCGCAAAGTTTGCCGCAAACCCGCTTTTACCGCGTCTTGCGCGATAAATTGCGGGATACTAGCAAATCACCACTTCATACCCGCTTCCAGCCAAAAGTTGCGGCCAAGGCCGTACTCGTAGTAGTTACCTTCGTTTGAGGCGATAAATTTTTTGTTTAAAAGATTATTTATATCAAGATTTACAAACGCTCGAAAATCGCCGGCCAGCCGCCTTTCGTAACCTATACGCATATCCCACGTCGCGTATGCGGGCAGCTTTTGGCGCTCGTAGACGTACATCCCGCGCGTCCTATTCCAGCCGCCTAGTAGCGCGTCCGTTTTGCTCGTATAGTTTATGAAATTTGAAACGCTAAAGCCGCTAAATTTAGCCGAGTGGCGAAATTTGGCGGTAAAAGGCACATGATAATCGACGACGGGTAGTTCGCTTTTTTTGATGATTTTTCCGTTATACGAGACATCGTCGTTCATCTCGTCGTCTTCATAATCCGTAAAGCTCCTGCTTTGCTTCGTAAAGCTTATCGAGCCCTCAAAATCGTTTTTTACGCCCCAAATTTCGATCGGAGCGATGTTCGCCGCGCTTAAGGTTACGATGTCGCGCTTGCTTTGCCCTTCGTTGGTAAATATAGAATATCCGTTTCCGTAGCCAGATAGCGGCTCTCTTACGTATTTCGTCGCTACTTCGTCGCGGCCTTGGCGTCTGACGTATTTGAGATTTAGCCTCGCGTTGCCGACGTCGCCGCGATAATACGCGCTAAATTCATCATCGTAAGGCGTCTTTAGCTCCCTGATAGGACGGCGGTTATTAGCTAGTCCGCCGCACGTATATGCCCCGCCGTACGAGCTTCTATCGCAAGTCTCATACATCCTGTACACGCCGTTATACATCTTGTACGCGAAAAAATTTCGTCCGTAGTAGCGGTTTAGTCCAAGGCCTATGAAGTTTTTATCCGCGAATTCATACTCGGCTAGCAGCCTTGGGGCTAAATTTACGTCGTTGTTATCGCCGTTTCGCTCGATGCGAAGTCCGGGACGAAATTTAAACGCGCCAAACCTCATCTCGTCTTCGAGATAAAAGGCGAGATTGGTTTGCGTAGCCTTGGTTTTTACGGCGTAGTAGTAGGTTTTTTTCGATAGATATTGACCGACCGCGCCTTGAGATGCGAAGCTATCGTCTATGACGCAAGTTTTATCGCCTGCTATGCACGTTCCGCTCATCAAAGGCTTTGGCGTGCCGTAGGATACGCGGGTGCGCGGTATCTCGTAGCTGCCGCTTTGTCTAGCTATCTCAAAGCCAGATTTTACCAGATGCGATGCGCCCAGCGCTTCAAATTCCTTCACGCTTGCGTCGAATTTATACGCTAGCTTGTTTTGGCGTTGCTCAAAATCGTTTAGTCCTCCTATGCCCGAGCCGAAATTCGGGCTAGGATTGGTTCCCCAGTTTTTGACGTTTGAGGGTTTGTAGCCGTAGTACTCGGTATCATGCTCATAGTCGCGGCTGTTTTGCGAGGCGGAGTAGCTAAGCGTCTGCTCTAAAAATACCCCCTCAAGATCGGCCTGCGCCTCGAGAGTTGCGACGTAACCGCCGTATTTTAGCGTGAGCTGGGAGTCTAGGTAGCGCTTAGCAGAGGTGTAGTTATCTAGCCTAGAGTACAAAAAGCTCGGCTTTAGCGTAAATTTATCGCTCACGCCCCAAACGCCTTTTACGAAAAGATTATCATTAGTCTGCCTGTCGTCCGGAAACGAGTATAAATTTTGATTTATCTGTTTTTTGTTGTAGTGGTTTTCTATGACGGAGCGGTGCCTCGAGTAGTCTAGCAAAAGGCCGAAATTACGCGTCAAATACCCCTCTGCGCCGACTCTATACCTGCGCTTTTTAAAGTCGCTCATATCGGCTAGATCGCCGTCGTCGTATCTTTGCTCGGCGGAGGCGTCTTTATAAATTTTGCTCCAATCCCCGCCCGTATAAGAGTAGCTAAGTACGCCGTGAAAGCCGCTTTTGGGGTCTCTGGTTTTAGCGTTTACGGCGCCTCCTTGAAAGCCGCCGTACCTAGCCGAGACCGCGCTATCTAGCACCTCGACGCTACCTAGCAGATCCGTATCTACGCTCATAGCTTGCGAGCCTATCGTGCTGTCGCTCCAGATGTTGTTGTGGTTATTCCACGTGCGTTTTTTAGGGTCTAGGTCGTTATTTATGCTTGCGCCGTCTAGGGTAAAGTTGTTTTGATAGTAGCTCGCGCCGTTTATACTGATATCTTGCGGAGCCAGCTCGCCTGCGCGCACGCTTTTGGCGTTTTTTGCGCTAAAGGCGACGTTTGGATTGCCTTTTAAAAGATCGGTTATGCCGTGATTTTTAGACGTTATCAGATCCATATCCGCGCGCGTTAGTTTTCCGGGTTCTTTCGTAGCGTTGGCGTCGGCGCTGACCTCGACTTTATCCAGTACGACCTCCGCGGCGTTTAGCGTACTAAAATTTAACGCCTTTAAAGCGGTTAAATTTAAAGAGCCTTGATGGGCGTCGCGACTCGCGGCCAAATGCGAAAGCGGCAAATTTAACGCCGCGACCGCTACGAAAAGGCTAGCCGTTTTTTTCATAATTATCCTTAGTTAAATTTATTTGTCGGTTTTGGGCGTTTGCGTCAAAACCGCGTATTTTAGGCGGCGATAAATTTTACTTGCCTTACATTTTAGCTTTGAACAGTTGCTAAAATTCGGCTAAATTTACGCCGCAAAGTTTATAAAAAAGTGGCTATTTGCGATTTGCCCTTGCAGCGATTAGGCTTTGTTTTTTAACGCGCGTTTAAACCGCAAATTTAAATAAAAAACGCTGCCTAAATTTATTCGCCGCTTAAAAAAGCTACGCCAAGCAGGTTTGCTAAGCTCTAAAGGCGCTTTTGCTAAAAATATAAAAACCGCGCTAAGAGCTAAATTTGTCCCGCGCAGGCGTTATTTTTCAGATTTTAAAACCGCTTGATAGCCCTGTTTTTTGAGCGCTTCTACGACCGTATTTTCCGCAAAGTCGTCCTGGACGACGATGTCGGCCGTTTTAGCCTCCAAATTTACATCAAATTTCTTCACGCCCTTAAGCGTATTTAACGTCTGCGTGATGACTTCGTAGCAGCTCACGCAGGCCATGTTTGGGATCTCGTAAACTAAAGTCTTGTCCGCAAATGCCGCCGTGCAAAGCACCAGCGCTAGAGCTAGCTTTTTCATTCTTTGATACCGACTTTGTATTTTTTGGCTTGGATGGCGTGCACGATGTCCATCACGTTTACGCCGCTATCTGCCGTGATGTTTACGTCTTTGCTTTTTAGATCAAAGCTCACT
>CALISV010000248.1 GCA_938041615.1 uncultured Campylobacter sp.
ATACCGGTTTTTAGATCGTGAAGATAAACGGCGGTAATATCCTCAAATATGGTTTTTTCTCTTAAAAGCGGAATTTTAACCGACGATATCGCCCTAGAAAGCGCTATTAAATCGCTTTTAGACTCTTTAAAATCATTTATCATATTTTTTAAAAGCGGCTTTTTTGCGTAAGCTGCTTCAATCAACTCAAAATATCTCTTTGCACAAAATTCCAAACCATGAAATTTGTCCATTATATTTTTTGCGCTATTTCTAACGAGCGCGGCTTGGGCGTGCAAAGAGGCAAATCCCGCTAGAATTTTTATAGCGGCTAACGACGAGGATCAAGGCGGCACGCTAAACCGCGCCGAGCGGGAGAAAGCGGTAGCCCCAAAGAATATCAAGCTAAAATTTACGGCGCAAGACGCGGCGTGGACGGCAAAATTTGACGAACCGGACGCCGATAAAAACGGCGAGCTAGACGTTCTTGAACTGCGCGGATATGAGCCGGCGGATTACGTAAAAGCGCCATGTGCGAATTGAAATGAGAAGGTTGGGCGTAATGCCCAGCGAGTAAGCGAAATTTTGGCACAAGAAAATCCGAAATAAAATGGCCAAAAGCGCGCTAAATTTAAGCCGCCGTGTGGATAAAAATAAGACGCACTGGAATTTTAGACGCGATAGAAGCGACGCTCGCGGCATTTTTATACGCAGCATGCGATTTGATTTATAGATTAAGGAGCGAAAATGAACGAAATTTTAGATATCTGTAAGCGCGCAAAGGCCGCTTGCGGCGAGCTTTTGAGACTTGGTAGCAAGGCTAAATTTGAAATTTTAAACGCCGTGGCAGACGAGCTGCTCGCGCAAAAGGACGCGATAAAAGCGGCAAACGCCAAAGACCTTGCAAACGGCGAGAAATCAGGGCTTAGTGCGGCATTGCTCGATCGTCTGCGGCTAACGGACGCCCGCATCGAGGCTATGGCGCAGGGCGTGCGCGAGGTGGCGGGCTTTGCCGAGGTCGTAGGCGAAAATCTAGGCGGCTGGAGCCATCCAAACGGCATGCAAATCAGCCGCGTGCGCGTGCCGCTGGGGGTACTTGCCATCATCTACGAGAGCCGCCCAAACGTCAGCATCGACGCGGCGGCCTTGGCGCTAAAAAGCGGTAACGCGGCGATCCTGCGAGGAAGTGCTAGCGCGCTAAATTCGAACATTTTTTTAGTAAATTTATTTAACGAAGCGGGGGCAAAATTCGGCTTACCGACGGGCGCGGTGCAGCTAGTAGAAAGCGTAGATCGCGAAGTAGTGGCGCAAATGGCGAAAATGAGCGAATATATCGACGTTTTGATACCGCGCGGCGGCAAAAATTTAAAAGATTTTATCGCGCAAAACGCGACCGTGCCGATCATCATGACGGGTGCCGGGGTGTGTCATATCTTCGTCGATGAGAGCGCAAATTTAAAGCAGGTCGCAAAGATAATCAAAAATGCCAAAACCCAGCGCCCAAGCGTCTGCAACGCCGTTGAGTGCGTGCTTTTACACGAGCGCATTGCGGGCAAAATTCTACCTGAGCTGCTGCGCGAGATGCCCGAAGTCGAGTTTCGCGTGAGCGAGCAGCTGCTAGGCGAGTGCGAGTCGGAGCTGCGAGGCGCAAAAAACGTCAAAACGGCTAGTGAGAGCGACTTTGGCGCCGAGTTTTTGGATCTCGTGCTAGCCGTGCGTGCCGTGCGGGATACGAGCGAGGCGATCAGCTTTATAAACGCGCATTCCAGCGGGCATTCGGATGCGATTTTGAGCGAAAACTACGCAAACGTCGAGCGATTTTTAAACGAGGTCGGCAGCGCGGTCGTCTACGCCAACGCATCAACGCGTTTTAGCGACGGTAGCGAGTTTGGGTTCGGCGGGGAGATCGGCATCAGCACGCAAAAACTGCACGCCAGAGGGCCGATGGGAGTGAGGGAGCTTACGACTTACAAATATATCGTCCGCGGAGATTATCAAACGCGTTAGCGGCTTGTCTTTTGAGCGCTTTTTGCGGATTTCTTAAAATTTGACCGGGTAGGCTATATGCCTTATCTTAGTCAAATTTTAACTTCTTCTGCTTGCGGCTGCGAGCTTACGAAGCAGAAAACCCCAAAAATCATCTCAAAACAAGCGTAGTGTTTTTGCGAAGCAAAATGTTTCTATAAAATACCTCGCCTTATCGTTTTACGTTCAAATTTGGAGTCAAATTTTAGCATTTTCAGGGTGGGGGTCTCGGTCGTAAAATTTAAAAAACATTACGGCAAAGCATCGAGATTTGCGACGTGGGCGGCGACTTTTTCGGCGATGAAATTTGACCCGTCGCGAGTCGGCACATAGGCACGCAAAGGCAAAATTTATGCTAAAATCGGCGTAAATTTAAAGGAAACCGATGAAAAAACTAAAATTTATCTTTGCTTTTGCCGCGGCGTTTATTTTTAGCGGTTGTTACGAGACGACGCTACTTACGCGCGTGCCGATCTCTGCGCTTGTTTCGGACAAAGGCGCGGACGTGAAATCCACGATAGTGCTAACTGGCATAACGCCGCAGACGCACGAAACGAAGACGGTAACGGACAACGTGCGGGTTTTCGTCCCGGACGCTAAATTTAAGGACTTCCCGACGGGAGAAACCGCCTACGAGATGAGCGTGAGCGTCGGTAGTGGCGAAAAAGGCGGCAAAAACTCGGACAAGCGCGCCGTACGCATCTATCTGGATGAATTTGGCGGCGTCTACGGCAGGCTTAGTAAAAACGTACTCGAGCAGTACGCGGGCGCGGCGAAACAGGGCGAAGCGCCGACGCTAAAAGCGGCGATCAAATTTGAAAACGATACGAAGGACGTCTATGAGCTGGTCGCGGGCAACGACTTTAAGGCTAGCGACGAGGCGCAGACGGGCGGCGTTTATACCTTGGCGCCGGGGCAGGTCACGGGCGCCATCTGGGCGGAAAATATCGCGATACGCGAGGCGCTTGCCGGTAAGGCGGTCAAAATCGGAGCTCTAAGAAAGGCAGCAAAATGAAAAATCCTAAAATCGGCTTTATCGGCGGCGGAAATATGGGCGGCGCGATGATCGAAAATTTGGTGCAAAGGCTGGGCGGCGAGCGGCTGTTCGTCTATGCCAGGAGCAAAACGGCGGCTCTGCGCGAAAAATGCGGCATAGACGTCTGCGAGAGCGAGGCTGCGGTCGCGTCGACGGCCGATATCACGGTGCTAGCGACCAAGCCCGCGGCGTATGTGGATATATTAAATTTGATAAAAGAGGCGGCGCGAGGTAAGGTTATAGTTACGCTAGCGCCAAATTTTAGCTTGGAGCAAAGCGCGCAAATTTTGGGTACGCAGGCTAAGATCGCGCGCGCGATGCCAAACACTCCCGCGGCAATCGCAGAGGGCGTAAGCGCGCTGTGTTTTAACGAAAATTTAAGCGCGGACGAGCGGGCGGCGGTGCGAGAGATTTTTGAAAATTTCGGCGCCGTTTATGAGCTCGAGGAGGCTAAATTTGCCGCATTTACGGGTATCGCGGGCAGCTTGCCGGCCTATGTTTTTATGTTTATAGAGGCGGCAGCGGACGCGGGAGTGCTAGAGGGGCTGCCTAGAGCGCTGGCGTACGAAGCCGTCGCGGCTAGCGTCGCAGGCTCGGCGCGACTCATGCTAAAAAGCGGCAAACACCCAGCAGCCCTAAAGGACGAAATCTGCTCGCCCGGCGGCACGACGATAGAAGCGGTCAAAGCGCTGGAAAACGGCGGATTTCGCGCGGCGGTGATGGATGCGGTTGTGGCATGCGTCAAAAAGGCGCGCGGGTAGTTTCGGCAGTTTTATCTTTTGCGTTTCTAAAAAGCATAAATTCACCG
>CALISV010000249.1 GCA_938041615.1 uncultured Campylobacter sp.
TATTTGCCATCTTGCTTAAAACTTCGCTTATATCGGACATTTTTACGGTTTTGCTTCTGTTTTGCAGAGCTAGGGCCGCGCCGACCTCGTCGATGAGATCGATGGCGCTATCTGGCAAAAATCTATCGTTTAGGTGCTTTTTGGCTAGCTCTACGCTTTTGGCTAAAATTTCGTCGCTAAATTTGACTCCGTGAAAGCTCTCGTATTTGGCGCGAAGCCCTTTTAATATCTCGACGCTCTCGTCCGCGCTCGGCTCTACGACGTCGATTTTAGCAAATCGGCGCGAGAGGGCTTTTTCTTTTTCAAAAAAGCTGCGATACTCCGCGTACGTCGTCGCTCCGATGCAGCGAAGCGAGCCGTTTGCGAGAGCCGGTTTTAGTAAATTTGACATATCAAGCCCGCCGCCGTTCGTGGCTCCTGCGCCCACGATAGTGTGGATCTCATCGATAAAAACTATCGCGTCCTCTTGCTCGGCCACCTCGTCCATCACGTCTTTTAGGCGCTTTTCAAAGTCGCCGCGGTACTTCGTGCCCGCTATCATCGCGCCGATATCCAGGGCGAAAATTTGCGCCTGTTTTAGCCGTTGTGGCACTTTGCCGTTTGCGATTTTTAGCGCGAGCCCCTCGACTACGGCTGTTTTGCCCACGCCAGCTTCGCCTACTAGGATTGGATTGTTTTTCTTGCGGCGGCTTAGCGTTTGCATTAGCCTTGCTAGCTCGTTTTCGCGCCCGATGATCGGATCTATTTTGCCATCGGCGGCTAGTTTGGTTAAATTTGACGAGTATTTGGCGAGGTTTTGGAAGTTTTTGGCGCGAGCCTGCTTGTCGTCTTTTGCGTGGTGTTTGATCTTTTGCGGATCGACGTCGTAAAATTCTAAAATTTTAGCTCCGTACGTGTCGCCTCTGGCCGCGATTTTAAAGAGCAAATCTCTGATACCGACGTTTTTATCTTTTAGCTCGGTGTTTAGCTCTTTAAAAATTTGCTCCAAAAGCACCGTCATACGCGGCTGTTTGTGGTGCGGCACCTGCTCGTTGGTTTGCAGTAGATAGTTTTTTAGATCGCTTTTTAGTCCCTCGACGTCAGTGAGTCCGGCCTCCGCTAGGATATCTCTAGTCTCTTCGTTTAAATTTACCAGCACGAAAAGCACGTGCTCGCTGGTTAGATACTCGTGAAAATTCGAGTAGGCAAACTGCCCGGCCTTTTCTAAAAGATAGCTTAAATCCGAGTCAAACATCATTTCCTCCTCTTTGCGCCTTTTGCGCGCCCGTTTTTGCGGGCTATTCTTCCTCGACGACGGCCTTTAGCGGGTAGCCCGCGGCGGCTGCAGCTTTTAGCGTTTGGTTTTGTTTGGTTTGGGCGATCTCTTTATTGTAGATGCCCGCCACTCCGCTGCCTTCGTTATGGATTTTTAGCATCACGGCTACCGCGCTTTGCATATCGCGATTAAAAATCTCTACTAGCACGCTCACGACAAAATCCATACTCGTAACGTCGTCGTTTAGCAAAATAACCTTAAATTTGCGCGGAAATTCCGGTTTTTCCTTTAGCGCGACGTCTCGCTCCCGCTCGGTGGCGGTTTTAGCGGGCATTTTTTATTCTCTCAAAATCCTTCGTCATCGCGTCTAGATGGATGCCGCCTAGGTAGTATTTCACGCCGAATTTTCCGCTATCTACGTCGGTTAGCTCCTGATATACGCCGCCTTTTAGCACCATTTTTATCGGCACGCTCTCAAGCCGCTCGTATTTTATATCCTCTAAAATTTGAGCCGAAAGCCTGTCGTTGGTCTTTATGTCGTTTGAGATAAAGTAAAAGGCGTTGTATTTTTGCGCGAAATTTTCTACTACGTACTCGTTCGTGACGTTTTCAAAGTGCGTTAGCCCCACGATCGTAAGGTCGTTTAGATTGTCGATCTGAAATTTGGTGAGATCGGGAGCTTCTTTTTGGCACGGTGGACAAAATGTGCCGAATATATCAAACATCAAAATTTTATCCTCGTCGCCCTTGATAACAAAGCCGCCATCGACGCGCTTTAGCGTGAGATCTTTGCCAAACACGCTCTTTAGCGCGATCTCCTCGCCCGTTTTATAGCCCTCTATCTTTACGGGAGCCTTCGCCGTCTCGTCCTCGCCGCAGCCTGCTAAAAATATCGCGCAGACCAAAGCCGCAAAAATCGCCTTCATAGTTTTTTTCATATTATTTTCCTTGTTTCGATCTTAGTTCGGTTATGCTCTCGCCGCCAAAGCCGTAGTCGTCGGTGCTGACTTCTTCTATCACGACGACGGTTCTGCTCGCGTCGCGCTTTAGCGTATCGCCCAGTAGCTTCGTTACGCCAGCTATGAGCGCGCGCTTTTGCTCGGCGCTTACGGTTTCTTTTTCTTTTGTGATTTTTATATTTACGTAGGGCATCGGTTTTTCCTTAAACGTATTTTTTCATCGCCGCGCGCGCTTCTTTGTCGGCTTCTTTGCGTTTTATCGTCTCGCGCTTATCGTGCAAATTTTTACCTTTTGCTAGTGCGACCCGTGCCTTCACGATGTTTTTGTCGTTTAGATAGAGCGCTAAAACGACTAGCGTGAGGCCATCTTGCGTGACTTGACCGAAAATTTTATCTATCTGCTTGCGGTGCATCAGTAGTTTTCTAGGAGCTCGCTCGTCGGGGCGAAATGCCGAGTGCGTCGTATTTAGGTGGCTGATGTGCGCGTTTAGCAAAAACAGCTCGCCCTTTATCACGCGCGCAAAGCTATCTTTTAGATTTGCTCGGCCCGCTCGCAGAGCCTTTACTTCGCTACCCTTTAGCACGATGCCAGCCTCGAAGGTTTCGATAATGCTAAAGTCAAACAGCGCCTTTTTATTTTTGGCTAAATCCTTACCCATTTTTTACCTTTTTATTTTAAGAAAAACACGCTCGCACCGCTACCGCTTAGAAAAAAATCCCTAAATTTATCCATCTGCGGATAAATTTTAAAGCACGGTGCAAAAAGATCGTTTAGTTTGCGATTTTCGTATCGCTCCAGCAGCTGCGCCGTCGTCATCTCGCGCATTTTTGCCGCCAAATTTACGTCGATACTATCCATAAAATTTGCTCTAAATTCGCCGTAAACCGCAGGCGTCGAGCAAAAGACGCCGGGCGTTAAAATTTCTACCTCCGGCACTTCGTCGTTAAACTCGCTTATTATCTCGCCGATACCGCTAACGTTTGCCGCGTCAAATCCGCTAGCGAAAAACGCCACGTCCGCGCCGATATTTGCGCCTATTTTCATCAAATTTTCGCGCGTTAGTTTTAAATTTAACTCCTCGTTCACCATCTTTAAAAACGTAGCGGCGTTTGAGCTGCCTCCGCCAAGGCCCGCACCTAGCGGGATTTGCTTTTTTATCACGATTTTATGCGAGGCGAAAAACTCGTCCAGTTCGTTTTTAAAGCCCGCTTTTTCCAGCTCAAATTTAGCCTTTAAAACGATATTATTTTCGATATTTTCGTTATCGCACTCAAGCGCGAAGCCGCTAGATTTTTCAAAGAAAATTTCGTCGTAAATCTCGCGCCTTAAAACAAAGCGAGAGACGATTTCGTGGTAGTTGCCGCGAGTGCCGACGATCTTTAAAAACGAGTTGATTTTCGCGTAGCTTTTCATTATTTTACGATTTTATCGCTCAACTCTTTTAGGCTCGCTTCGCCCGCGCCGTTTAGGGCTTGTTTATTTTCCGCCGCTACGTCTTCTACTAGCTCCGAGCGCAGGATCATCATATTTTTAGGCGCGTCGATGCCGATTTTTACGCCGCCTTTTGAGATGCCCACAACCGTGATTTTGATATCGTTTCCCAGCATTATGCTTTCGTCTTCTTTTCTTGCGAGTATTAGCATTTTTCGACCTTATTTAGTTTATATGTTACGGTTTCGTCTTTGATTTCAATGATACTAAAAAATTCATCAAAGTTTATTAAATATAGCCCCTCGGCGCCAAATTTTAGCTTTTCTACGCTCAGTTTTTTGCCCAGCATTACATCTGCGGGGTCGCCTAGATATTCGTTTCGCGGCAATGAGATAAAATCAAGCGGATTTAAAAATCTCTCGTTTTCGTAAACAAATTTGCCTTCGCTCACGCGCTTTAGCGCGCTTAGGGTTGCTTTTACGCCAAGCTTGCCGGCTAAAATTTGAGCGTACGAGCGCACGTACGAGCCCTCGCTAACGCTAATGCGAAAGCTCAAAAACGGATGCATATACGCAGTCAAATTTACGTCAAAAACGCTCATCGTTTGGCCTTTTAGCTCAAACTCTTCGCCCGCTCTTGCCAGCTCATAGGCACGCTTGCCGTCTATGTGCTTGGCGCTAAATTTAGGCGGTACGTAGGCGATCTCGCCTTTTAGCTCGCCTAGTGCCGCCTTTACGTCCGCTAAATTTAACGGCTGACAAAGCGTGATTTCCTCGATGTTTTCGTTATCCAGACTAGCGCTCGTCGCACCCAGCCACATGGTCACTTCATAGATTTTTGGCGTTTTGTCTATGTAGTTAAAAAGCCGCGTGTGATTGCCTAGAGCCACGATCAGGCAGCCGCTGGCAAATGGGTCAAGCGTGCCTGAAAAACCCGCCTTTTTGACGCCGTATTTACGCTTTAACCTGCTTAAAAAATGATTTGAGCTGATGCCTGCTGGCTTGTTTGCGACAAAAAGTGCGTTCATTTAAATTTGCCCTTTGGAGGCTGTATTAAATTTACGGCATTTTTCAAATTTGAGCTGCGAGCCTCAAATTTGAGCGCATAAGTTTGATCAAATTTAACGCCGAATTTGGCACGACTAGCCTCAAATTTGTCCATTTCACACCGCTTTTTCGACGAAGCTAGACATTATCTCTCGGCTGATTCCGCCGAAATTTATCGTTAGTTTTAGCTCTTTTTTGATCTTCGTTACCGCCGTCACGCGCCCGATGCCGAAAATTTTGTGCTTGACGAGATCGCCTTTTTTGTATTCGCCGACGGTTTGCGTTTGCGTCTGGATGATGAGGCTACCGCTGCAAACGCCTGCTTCGCTTAAAAATCTACTCTTTTCCAGCCTCGTTCGCTGACCTTTGTAAAAGCGCGAATTTACAAAGCTTAGCGTTAGCGTTTTTTTGGCGCGGGTTATGGCGACGTAGGCTAGTCGTCGCTCCTCCTCGATGTCACTGCCCTCTCCTAGCAGTGGGAAAAATCCCTCCTCAAGCCCGATCACGAAAAGATGCTCAAACTCAAGCCCCTTGCTGGCGTGGATGCTCATGATCGAGATCGCCTCGCCGCCGATGTTATCCTGCTCGCTTTGCAGCGCGATCTCGTTTAAAAACTCCTCGATAGAAAAGCTTGGATTTTGTTTGATTTGATCCTTGATCGTAGCGTAAAACTCGTCGATGTTCGCCACGCGCTCGGAGCCGTCGGGCAAGCTCTCGTAGTATTTTTTGATGCCAAATTTGGCTTCCAGTTTATCCACTAGTTCGTACGGCGAGTCGCACTCTTTTAGCTCTCTTAAATTTGCCGCGAACTCGCCGAGGCTCGAGACGATTTTTTTGCTTAGATCCTTGTCGTTTTCGTCTAGGCTGGATATCGCTTCAAATAGCGAAAATTTATGCTCGAAGGCGATTTTTTCGATCTTTGCTAGGCTTACTTTGCCTAGGCCGCGCTTTGGGCGGTTGATGACGCGCTTTAGCGAGAAATCGTCGTTTTCGTTTGCGACCAGCCTTAGGTAGCTGATGACGTCCTTGACCTCGGCACGCTCGTAGAATTTGACGCCGCCGACCATCTTATATGGGATTTTTTCTTTGGTTAGGCCTTCTTCGAGCGAGCGGGAGAGGGCGTTTATACGGTATAAAATCGCGATATCGCTAGCCTGCGCGCCGTTATCAAGCAGCTTTTTGATACGTTTGGCTACCTTTAGGCTCTCCATCGTTTCGTCGTCTGATTCTATTAGCGCCACGTCCTCGCCGCCTTCTTTAGTGCTTTTTAGCTCTTTGCCCAGGCGGTTTCTATTGTGATCGATGAGCTCGTTTGCCGCGCGTAAAATTTGACTCGTCGAGCGGTAATTTTGCTCTAGTCTTATGACTTTGGCGTCTTTAAACTGATCTTTGAAATTTAATATATTTTCGATTTTTGCGCCGCGCCAGCCGTAGATACTCTGATCGTCGTCGCCCACGACCGCGATATTTTCGTGCGTTAGACAGAGTTTGCGCAGGAGTTTGTACTGCAAGTCGTTGGTGTCTTGATACTCGTCCACCATCACGTAGGAGTATCGCTGTGAGATCTCGCGCGCTAGAGCTTCGTCCTCGTCTAAAATTTTATAGCTAAGGCAGAGCAGGTCGTCAAAATCCACGAGATTATTGGCTGCCAGATACTCTTCGTATAGTTTGTAGATATTTGCCAGCTTTGCGTGGTAGCCGTCTTTGAAATTATTCCCATTTGCAAACATGCCGCCATGATTTAACACCTCTTCTACGCTTAAAAGCGAGTTTTTAAAATTTGAGATCTCGCTAGCTAGCACTGAGGTCGGGATATCACCCTCAAAGCCTTTTAAAATCCGCTTTTTATCGTCCGTGTCGATGATGACGAAGTTGTTTTTGCGCTTTAGTCGGTCGATGTAAAATTTCAAAAACAAAAGCCCGAATTTGTGAAAAGTGCAAAGCAAGGGAGTGAAATTTTTACCTGCATCGCCCAGCATTTTTAGCGCGCGGGTTCGCATTTCGCTTGCGGCTTTGTTGGTGAAGGTTAGCGTTAGGGTATTTGACGGCGGGATGCCTAGCTCGCTTATGAGATAGGCTAGGCGAGTGGTGATGGTTTTGGTTTTTCCGCTGCCAGCCCCGGCTAAAATCAGCATCGCTCCGTCGGTGTGCGAGGCCGCCTCGCGCTGGTTTTCGTTCAGTTCGTCTAGTAAATCGGGCATTAAATTTCCTGCTTTATTTATTAAAATGATTAAATTCTAACAAAATAAGCTTAAAAATGGCCGCTGATTTAAATTTGGGTCTGATTAAGAGCGTTTTCAGATATAAATCAATACAATATTAAAAATATGATTTTATAAGCTGATATAATAATAAGGAGTCCGACATGATCAATGATTTTAGTAAATTTTATACCTTTATGGAGATAGTGAAAGAAAGAAGTTTCTCAAAAGCCTCAAGAGCGCTGGGGATCTCGCAGCCCGCAGTTACTTTGCAGATGAAAAAGCTTGAGGAGATGCTCCAAACTACGCTAATAATGCGTAAGAAAAACGGCATCGTCCTAACTCACGAGGGCGAGAAATTTTATAAACTCTGTACTCAGTTCGAAAGCGCTATGTTTCGCTTTAAAGACGAGCTGTCGCGCATAAAAACGGACAAAGTACCGCTAGTTATCGCCACCACGCAGCTCATCGCCGAGGCGGTCATCTCGATACTGCTAGATAAAATCTCGCAAAGCGTAGGCAGCGAGCTAGATATCAGGATAAAGGAGCAAAACGAGCTCATAAACTACCTAAAAGACCGCCGCAGCGACATCGCCATCATCCTGGAGCAGTCGCTTGATAGCAGCTTGCTCGTTAAAAAGCTATTTGACTACGAGCTGATTTTGGTTTCAAATAAAAAAATCGCCGAGAGCGTGAAGCCTGAGGAACTTATCAAGTTTAAATTTATCAAAGATAGGACGCGAACTTATCTGGATGATATCTTGCATAAGCACGGCGTGGACGCGCATGCGCTTGACGTGGCGTATTCGCTAGACGGTTCGATAATGGTCTGCCGCGCGTTGGCGTCAAACCATGCCGATACGTACGTGGCGTTTTTGCCGAGATTTTTGATCGAAAACGAGCTAAAAAACGGCAGGCTGTTTGAGATAAACATCTCTAAATTTAAGCTCACTCGCTCGGTTTATGCCGCTGCGTTAAAAGAAAACGAGGAAGTGCTGCATAAATTTTTAAAGATCAAGACGAGCTTTAATTTTTAATTCGCTTTAGCGCGGACGCTAAATTTGACTAAAATCGGTCTTTGTGCCGCGTAAATTTAAAATACTCTTGCACAAATTTGGCGCAAAATATCCTTGCCGAACCTGGAGATGATCTTGGTTTGGCGATTTTATAACTTCCAAATTTACGGTCAAATTTGAATGGAAAGTATATAAGAATAAAAGCAAGAGACGGGCAAAGAGCCCGTCTGAATAAAATGCGGTTTAGAACGTAAATTCCCAGTTTAGTCTGAAATTTCTGCCCGCCGAGTAGAAGCGATTGATACCTAAACCAGTGGTTCTATCGATCATGTTCATGGTGCCAAACGGCCTGATGGAGCGTGCAGCGTCCCAAGTGATGTATTTTTCGTTGGTTAGGTTGTAAACGCCCAGTCTAAACGTCAAATTTTTAATCGGGCGCACGTAAGTTACGACATCTACTAGGGTGTAGGCGTTGCTTCGCCATTTAGAGTGGCTGTTTGTATTGTACGGGTTGCCGTATGGGTCGGTGTCTAGGCGCCAGAACATATTATAGGTGTCTTTTGCTTTTTTAGATGCGACGTTAGTTACATAGATATCGGCGCCGAATTTATCCGCCGGGCTTGCGTAGCCTAGACCATAGATCGCAGTGGTCGGCTGTATGGCGTTCATCGGTACTTTGCCGTCGTTATCGGTTTGTACTCTGCCTTTTTGCATTGTTAGCTTGTAGCTAGCGTGAAAGCCCTTTAGCGAGTCTGAAATTTGACCGAAATGTAACATAGAGTTTATCTCAAAGCCGCGTACGGTAGCCTTGCTGCGGTTTACGTTGCCGTATAGCGCAAAAGGTATGGTGTTGCCGCCGCCGCCAGTGGCGTAGCTTTTAGTGCCTAGAGATATTAGGTCGATAAAGTTATCGTATTTGGTCTCAAAAAAGCTAGTTGTTATAAAGCTTTTATCCTCATGCAGCGTCAATGCAAGCTCTTTTGTCTTAGCTATTTCAGGTTTTAGATCCGGATTTGGCTGGATGGTAAAATCAGGATGCTTAAACGCCAAATATAGCTCGTCCGAAGTCGGCGCTCTAAAGCCTTTGGAGTATTTTAGCTGTATCCTAAAGTAATCCAGCGGATCGATATCGGCTCCGATGGCATAAGAGCTATTCGTAAATTTTTTATCCCTAGCGATGTATTTTATATTTGCCAGCGCGTTATTAGGTGCTTCTTGTTTCCATGCGTCGTGGGCTATTTTCCACTCGTCTCTATCTGCGTAGTCCCACCATTTTGGCTCCGGGCTAGGATTATACGGTACGAAAAGTCCTAGCACCATATCGTCCGGGATTTTAGGCGTAGAGCCCGGGACGTAGTTTGGTTTATATTTTATCTTGTCGTAGCGGTAGCCCAAATTTATCCCCAGCCAGTCGTTTACGCGCATATCGTCGTTTAGATACAAAGCGCCTTCTTTTGTTTTAACCGGGATTAAAAAAGACGTTAGCGGCTCGGTTCTAGGGCAAAGCGCGTAAAGTAGCGTTAGCGGAGCGTTTTCGCATGTATACGGAGTGCCGGTAAAATCCGTGCCTAGCGTCTTAGGCGCCCACCACCGGCTGCTCGTAGCGTCGTAGCCTTGCTTGTTCGTCATGGATTTTTCGGTTCTAGCCAAGCTTAGTCCGTATGCGATATCGTGCTCTACGTCGCCCGTTTTGGCGTATTTGTTAAAGTCTAGGTTAAACTGTTTGGTGTTCGTGTCCAGATCGCGCTCTTTCCAGTCGCGGCTTAAGTAGCCCTTGCCGTACGGGGTGATTAGGTATCCGCTCTGCGAGCTTTGTTTAAAGGTCTTGCCCGTGCTTGCGTCGGTATAGCTTTTATCTAGTGGAACAGTTGATTTGACGTACTGGTCGGTGGCGTAGTCGTATTTTAGCACGTCGATATTAGGCTTGGAGCAGTCAAATACCGAGCAGTCAAGCCAAGTGTTGCTTACGTTTTGATTGATGCTAAATTTATTCTGATCATGGACGGCTCCTTGGCTATCTACGAGTCTGTTTACCCACGTTAGTCCGCCGTACTGGGGGTCGATTTCCTGTGTTCGTTGCAAAGTTACTTCGCCGCCGTACTTATCGACAACCTTGTTGTTTTTAACCTGAAGTCCGATAGGATTTGAAATTTCAGCGCAGTTTTCTCCTGCTTGGCAGTGTTCCTCGGTTCTGGCGCGGGATTTGATTTTTTGGTTGGAGTATGTAAATTTCATCGTATCCCACAACGGAGTTTCGCTAAAATTTTCATAGGCAAAAGCGCGATTTTTCCTATCCATCATATCGTCGTTGTATCTTAGACCGGTATCTATGATCTCGTCCCTGTTGCTAGAAAGCGTAAGCGTGTATGATAGGTCTTTGCCTTGAGATCGGTTTTTGTAGGTATCTGACATAAAGGTAAATCTATGCTCCTCGTGAGGCTGGAAGCCTAGCTTAATGAGGCTGCTCGTTTTTTTGATGTAGTACGGGTCGGCCTTTTCTCTGGTTCTACCCAGTACGCTGTCGTCATAGTCTTTGTAGCCGTAGTTTTCCGTCTCGTGATGTCTGCGCTTGGTTTGTACGGCTAGGATGTCAAACCACTTAAACCTACCAGCTAGGGTGTGCGAGTGCATGGTTTGATTATCGGCAGTATTATAGCCGCCCTTGTAGCCGTAAAAATAGTCCTTATCTAGCAAAAGATCCCTTGCGTCTTTTGTTTCAAACATTACAGAGCCACCAAGAGAGCCAGAGCCCGTGCGAACTGAGTCTGCGCCTTTTGAAATAGTTGCTTGTTTTAGCGTTTCAAATTCCACGCCGTTGCGGGTGTTGTTAAAGTTTCCGTATCCTTCAAATAGCTCCTTAAAGCCTTGCGAGCTTAGCGTTTGGGCTTGATGCAGGCCGTCTACCGTGATAGCTACTCGGTTTTCTTCCACGCCTCTTATCGCGTAGCCGCTTTGGCCAAAACGCCCGGCCTCCACCGTCGTTACGCCCGTTTCGTATCGCACTAGGTCTTTATTGTCAGAGACCTGCGTTTTGGTTAGTTCTTTGGAGCTTTTTACGTTTTGGCCTACCTTTTTTTGCAGCGGATCGCTTTGCGCCTCCGCTTCGCCGCTAACCGTTACTTCTTTTAGCTCGACTTCGGCCTCTTTTGCATTTAAATTTGACAAAAGAAGCAAAGCGGCAAGAGAAAATTTAAGATGATTCATTCCTGTCCTTATTAACGATAGTTTTGATATTCATTTGCTCTTAAATGCGAAATGATAATAAATATTTGTTTATAGTTTGATTAAAAGATTGGAATTTAATTTAAAAATTATAAATCAATTTTTTATATTAAGAAATAAAAGGGTTGCTGTTGGTAAAACCGGTGCAAATAGGATAATATTTTGCTTAAGCAAATTTAGTAAATTTAAGATAAA
>CALISV010000250.1 GCA_938041615.1 uncultured Campylobacter sp.
GCCAAGTACACCAACGACCAAAAATACTCTTGCGCTTTGGCTTAAATTTAAACAAAACAAAACGCCGATAATGAAGCTACCAAGCACGTTTACACCAAGCGTGGTTAGCGGAAGGTGACTAAATTTTAGCAGCTCGCCAGCTAAAAACCTGCATCCAGCTCCGATAAAGCCTCCAAGCCCTGCGAAAAGCAAATTTGCAAGCATTAGTGGCAGATACTTGCGAAGCCAAAACCGCGCTTTGTAAGCTCATCGATATCCTTGCTAGCTTTCTCGCCTTTTGCGGTGAGATAGTCGCCAATGACGATCGCATCGGCGCCATTTTCAAAGATCTCGTATTGTCTATCGCCTAAAATTTTCTCCCTACCGCCTGCTATCATCACGCGAGCGTTAGGCAGTGCGCGGACGGTGTCATCGATTATCCGCAAGGCTTCGTCCGCTCCCATAGGCGGCCGTTTGACGCGTAGCGCATCGTTTGGGATAAAGAAATTTATCGGGCTAGAAAACGGATCAAGCTTCGCAAGGCTAGCTTGCAAGCTCGCGCGGTCGGCCTCGCTCTCGCCAAGCCCGTAAATGCCGCCCGTACAGAGCATCAGTCCCGCTTCTTTGGCGTCGATGTTGGTCTGCCAGCGCTCGTCCCAGCTATGCGTCGAGCAAATTTGCGGGAAAAACTCGCGCGAGGTCTCGAGGTTGTGGTTGTAGCTAAACACGCCCGCGCTTTTTAGCTCTTTTAGCTGCGGCAGCGTCGCCATGCCGTTGCAAGCGATCAGCATGAGGTTTGGGACTTCTTTATTTACGGCGCGCGCGAGGCGGGCGATCTCCTCGGTCTTTTTGTCCGTGAGCCTTGCGCCGCTGGTGACGAGGCAAAAGCCTAGCGCGTGGTTGGCCGCCGCTATCTTGGCCTCGGCGACTACTTGCTCGACGCTTTTCATTTTGTATTTTTCGATGCCGGCATCTATACCTGCACTTTGCGTACAGTAGCCGCAGTCCTCGGAGCAGTTGCCAGAACTCACCGAACAAATAGCACACAACATAATAGTTTTCATTAGATTATTCCTTTTTTAGCGGCTTGGCTTTTTGCCCTATACTTCGTTGGATTTCGCTGCGGGCTGCACTCACGTATTATATATACGCTCCTTTGCCCTTGCTCATCCGCCTCGTCTATGACAAAAATACTTCGCCTTGACTTTTTACGTTCAAATTTGGAGTCAAATTTACAAATTTTACTCACCGAGACCTGCACTGCGAAAATGCTAAATTTGGAATCAAATTTTGTTTCCAAATGTGCGGCGCAATAGCGCGTTTTAAATTTGTAAGGCGACGTATTTTTATTCTAGACGAGGCGAAATTTAATTTTTAAGCGTAGGCTAGACATGTAGTCTGCTGAGCTTGAAAATTAAATTTTAACGAAGTATAGGACAAAAAGACAAGCCGCCCATATTATTCCGCGATTTGTACCTTCTTCTTGCACTTCGTGCACTCGTGAAACGTCCCCCTTTTGAGCTCTTTTTTGATCATATCGCCGCCGCATTCGTCGCATTTTTCGGCGACCGGCTCGTAGTTTGAGACGAAGTCGCATTTTGGGTAGTTTGCGCAGCCGTAAAATTTACCCCTGCGGCTGATGCGCTCGACGATGTCGCCGCCGCATTTTGGACACGGTACGTCGATCTTTTTGAGCTCTTTTTTCGGCTTTGCCGCAGCTTCACCTTCCTGCGCGCCTTGTTCTGCCTTGGCGATATTGCGCGAGTATTTGCATTTAGGGAAATTTCCGCACGCGATAAACTCGCCGTAGCGTCCCTTTCGCAGTAGTAGCTCGCCGCCGCATTCAGGGCACTTTTCGCCGATCGGGGTGGCTACTTTTTGGCTTTTTATGCCTGTTTTGCCGGCTGAAATTTTATCCATAAACGGATGATAAAAATCGCTCAAAAGCTTTTGCCAGTCGGCCTTGTCTTCGGCGACGTGGTCGAGCTTTTCTTCCATATTTGACGTAAATTCACTATCGACGATATCGCTAAAATGCTCCTCCAAAACGCCCATCATCGTAAAGGCGATCTCGTTTGGCACGAGCTGCTTTTTCTCGACCTTGACGTAGTCGCGAGAGGTTAGCAGCGAGATGGTCGGCGCGTAGGTGCTAGGGCGCCCGATGCCTAGGCTTTCTAGCTTTTTAACGAGTCCGGCCTCTGAGTAGCGAGACGGCGGTTCGGTGAAGTGCTGCGAGCTTTTGATGCTTTGCAGGCTCATTTCGTCGCCGATTTTTAGGTCGGGTAAAATTTTATCCTTATCCATATCGCCGTAAACGCGGTAAAAGCCGTCAAATAGCACCTTGCGGCCGCTTATTTTGAACTCGCCCTTTGCGCCCGCGACGAATACGTTTTGCGTCTGGCTCACGCTCGCGCTCATTTGACACGCTAAAAAGCGGTTATAGATGAGCGTGTAGAGGCGTAGCGCGTCTTTTTCGAGGTACTGCGCGGCGATAGCGGGCGTGAAGCTGAGGTTCGTCGGGCGGATCGCCTCGTGGGCTTCTTGTGCACCTTTGCTTTTGGTGGCGTAAAATTTAGCCTTCGCCGGCAGGTAGCGTTCGCCGTACTCTTTCTCGATCATCTCGCGCGCAGCCGTGACGGCCTCTTTGGCGAGATTTAGGCTGTCCGTTCTCATGTAGGTTATCGCGCCCATAAAGCCCTGATGCGTCTGCACGCCTTCGTATAAATTTTGCGCGATCATCATCGTTTTTTTCGGGCTAAAGCCTAGGCGGTTGCTCGCGCTTTGCTGCAGCGTAGAGGTCATAAAAGGCGGCGC
>CALISV010000251.1 GCA_938041615.1 uncultured Campylobacter sp.
AAACGCAAACAAAGACGCCTACGGCAGACTCCGCGTGGCAGCAGCCATCGGCGTAGGCCAAATGGATAGAGCAAAAGCTCTAGCAGAAGCTGGCGTTGACGTCATCGTTATAGACTCCGCCCACGGCCACTCAAAAGGCGTACTAGACACTCTAAGGCAAGTCAAAGCCGAGCTAAAAGTAGACGTCGTAGCCGGAAATATCGCAAACCCAGCCGCCGTCAAAGACCTAGCGCAAGCCGGCGCAGACGGTATCAAGGTAGGCATAGGACCGGGCTCTATCTGCACCACTCGCGTAGTAGCGGGCGTTGGCGTACCTCAAATTTTCGCCGTCGATAGCTGCTCAGCCGAGGCTGCAAAATACGGTATCCCGGTCATCGCAGACGGCGGACTAAAGTACTCGGGCGACGTAGCCAAAGCCCTAGCCGCAGGCGCTAGCTGCGTGATGGCTGGCAGTTTGCTAGCAGGCTGCGAGGAGACTCCGGGCGAGGTGATAACATTCCAAGGACGCCAGTATAAAGTCTACCGCGGCATGGGAAGTATCGGCGCGATGACGAAAGGTAGCAGCGATAGATATTTCCAAGAAGGCACCGCGCAAGATAAACTCGTACCAGAAGGCATCGAGGGTCGCGTACCGTTTGCAGGCAGCATAAAAGAGGTCGTACATCAGCTAATTGGCGGCCTACGAAGCGCGATGGGCTATATGGGCTCAAAAGATATCAAAACGCTTCAGGAAAAAGCCCAGTTTGTCGAGATCACGAGCGCTGGACTAAAAGAGAGCCACGTCCACGACGTTGTCATAACGCAAGAAGCCCCTAACTACAAAGTCAATTAGTGCTAAATTTAAAAACCGGCAAAGTAAAATTTAATGAGCCGCTCTATCTGGAGAGCGGCCGAATTTTACCCGAATTTGAGCTTGCCTACGAAACATACGGCGAGCTAAACCAAGATAAAAGCAACGTCATAGTCGTCTGTCACGCCCTAACCGGTAGCCACCACGCCGCAGGCAGATACGAAAACGAGCAGAAATTTGGTTGGTGGGACGCGCTCGTCGGCGAGAACAAGGGTATAGATACGAGCAAATTTTTCGTCATCTGCGTAAATATCCTCGGATCAAATTTCGGCTCGACAAATCCCCTCAGTATCGAAAAAAGCACGGGCAAGCAGTATCGTTTGCGATTTCCGGTGCTTACGATCAGCGACGTCGTAAAGGCGCAGATGAGGCTTTTTGAGCACTTAGGCATCGAGCGCGCGCATGCGGTCGTGGGCGGTAGCCTAGGCGGTATGCAGGCGCTTTGTTTTGCGATCGAGTTTCCAAATTTCGCTAGAAACGTCATCATCCTAGCCAGCACCTATCAGAGCAAGGCCTGGGCGATCGCGTTTAACAAAATCGCGATCGAGGGCATACTGCGCGATCCGGGTTTCAAAGATGGGCAATACGACGAAAACGACATCGCCGCGCAGGGACTAACCGGCATGGCGCTAGGTCGCATGGCGGGGCACATCAGCTTTCTCTCGCCTAGCTCCATGGACTCCAAATTCGGCCGCAACTACGTCGAAACCGACGGCCTTTACGAGCTTACGGGGCGGTTTCAGGTCGATCGCTATATGGAGTACAACGGTCACGGCTTTCCTAAGCGCTTTGACCCGCTGAGCTACCTTTACATCGTAAAGATGATGAATATCTTTGACTGCACGCGCCACTACGACGACCTCGCGCATGCTCTTTTGCCTATTTGCGCCAAGGTTACGCTGGTCGCATTTAGCGGCGATATGCTATTTCCGCCAAGCTGCATGCGCGAGATGCACGAGACGCTACGCGGCATCGGCAAGGCGTGCGATTATCACGAGATAGACAGCGACTACGGCCACGACGCGTTTTTGGTCGAAGTAGATAAATTTGAAAAAATCATAAAAAAGGTTTTAGATGAGTGAAAATTTAAGCGAGGATTTTGAGAGCAAACTCGCCAAAGCAAATGAAATTTTAAAACAGCTCGGCGATGAAAATTTGAGCCTAGAGCAAAGCGTCAAGCTACACAAAGAGGGCAAAAAGCTACTCGAAGAGGCAAGCCAGATCCTGCAAAACGCAAAGCTAGTGGTAAAGGACGCAGACGATGAATAACGCTACCGCAGCCGTTTGCGCCCTGCAGCTGCCGACCCAGCCTATGAGCGAGTCGCGGCTAGATTATTATTTTAGGATTTGCGCCGATGAGGGCGCCAGGCTCGTTGTGCTCGGCGAGTACGTGCTAAACAGCTTTTTTAAAGAGCTTGAGCTCATGCCAAAAAGCCTCATCAAGGAACAAAGCGAGCGCAAAAAACACGCGCTTGCCGCGATGGCGCAAAAATACAATCTAGAAATCCTAGCCCCGCTCGTACTACCCAAAGGCAAAGGCTTCGTCAAGGTCGCGGCGAGATTTAGCCCTGCGTCCTCGCGCTTTTATGAGCAGCAGATATTGATGCCCTACCCGCACTGGAACGAGGCGAAATTTTTTGCCAACAAGACCGAGGGCGAGCTAAATTTGCCAGTTTTTAGCTACGAGAAATTTAAAATCGGCGTGATGTTTGGCTTTGAGGCGCATTTTGACGCGGCATGGGCGTATATGGCGCACAAGAAAGTCGATGCCGTCGTAGTTCCCACCGCATGCACGTTTTTTAGCGAGTCGCGCTGGGAGGAGCTGCTAAAAACCCGCGCCTTTACAAACAACGTCTACGTCCTGCGCGTAAACCGCGTCGGCAATCACAAGGCCGCTAGCGGCGAGCAATGGAGCTTTTACGGCGATTCGATGCTGATTAGCCCGTTTGGCGAGGTGGTTTCACGCCTAGGTAAAAACGAAGAGATGATGGTAGCAAAACTAGAAAAAACCGAACTCGCGCAGGCTAGACACCTATGGGGATTTTCTCAAATTTTAAATAAAAGACTAGGCTAAATTTAATTTTTAGGCGGCAAACCAGATCAAATTTGCCGCTTTTTCCTACAAATTTTGCCGATTAATTTAAATTTAACCCTCCTCAATTTTAAATTTACCATCCAACCTACGCTCTCTATCTC
>CALISV010000252.1 GCA_938041615.1 uncultured Campylobacter sp.
CAATGCCAATAACGATCTCAACCTCTGCTTCATCGCTAGAGTCGGCCTTATAAGCGCTCCATTTGCTCTGCAAAATTCTACTAATCGTACCGAAATATTCGTTATATTCGCCAGTCATTTGCGACTTTGGAGTTTTGGCAACCTGATCTAGAGTGAGTGCGTTTATTACGTCGCTAGCTTTTTTTTGCTGGCTTGTTATCTGAAGCTTTTCAGGTTTTTTACGACTTTGCTCTTTTGGTTGCTCTTTTTTCTTAGTAATTTTATCTTCTTTTAGCTTAGAGGTATCGATACTGCCGAATAAATCCTTTAAATTTGGCTCTTCAACCTTTTTTTCTTCAGGTTCAGGCGGTACAGGATCTGGCTCAGGCGGCTTATTTGTGGTATCCGTCTTTGGCTCTTCTTTTTTAACCTCTTCCTCTTTTTTTACCGGTTGCGGCTTTTCTTCTTTCACAACCTCTTTTTTAGGCTCAGGCGCTTTTACGGTGATGTCAGGCTCGCGCTCAACTATCATGATATCCATAAAAGTATCTTTAGTATCGGTGTATTTTTTTGGCTCTTCTTTAAAATAAGTAAGCTTAATAAAAATACCGCTTATGATACAAAGGTAAAGAAAAGCCGATAACAGGAAGTAGCCGGAAGTGTTAAATTTGAGATCAAATTTATCCATTAGTCTGGAGCGCTACCTTTGTAAAGCCTGCGTTTTTTACGCTCTTTAAAACAAACATCACATCATCGTATATGAGGCTTTTGTCGGCCTTAATATAAACAGGCGAGTTTTTATCGTATTTTGCCCCGATAAGCACTATATTGTCAGGAAGTTCGCGCAAATTCATGGTATTTTGATCTATTCTAACCTTTTTTGTGGCATCAACGATAACAGTCAAATCTTTTTTTTGAGCCGAGGATGTTTTAGTTTTTGAGCCGTCCGGTAGCAAAATTTGCTCCTCGTAAACAATAGTAGGCGTCGTAACCATAAGGATCGCCAGCAAAACAAGCATGATATCCACAAGCGGAGTTATGTTTAGCTCCGGAGTTTCGTCGAGATTTATCATTGATCTTCTTTAAGTGTTACTAGGATATCGACTTCACGCCTGATGACGCCCATGAGTTCATAAGCTTTTCGTTTGATAAGCAAGCTAAACGTATAAGCGGGAATCGCTACAAATATACCTGCTCCGGTAGCCACGAGAGCCTCACTAATAGCTGGAGCAATAACTCCTAACGACGAATTTCCTCCGCCTTGACCAAGCTGAGAAAATGTCTCCAAGATAGAAACAACCGTACCGAAAAGTCCGATAAAAGGCGATGTAGAAGCAATAATGCTAAGCCAAGTAATACCGCTAGTAGCATTCCTCTCTGAAATACTAACGGCGACCGAAAGCTTTTCTTTAGATACGGAGCCGCTTACGAATCTTTTTAAAACGGAGTCGTTTAGAGTGTGCTTAGAGCCGCCCATTAGTAGCGACTCAAGCGCATTTTGCTCTTTTTTTTGCCAAGAGCTAAGCCCTGCCATACGAGACAAAAGTATGGTAAGGCTTATTATGAAATAAAAAGAGAGCCAACTAAGTACGAATATAGTAATAAAACTACTTCTTGATAAGTAGTTCAAAAAAATATCAAGCCCAGCCACTATCTTGTCCGAGCCATACTATCTAGTTTTGCCACGGCAGCGGCCATAGCGTTATTTTCGCTACTCATGCTAGCGATCAAATCCTTTGCTTTTTGCAATGAATTTGCTATCTCGCTCTCGGAATTTCCAGACACATGAACAGCACCGTCAGCAAGGATAGTGGCCTTACCCTCATTTATCTCAGCGTATCCCCAGTTTATCGCGACGGCATCATGACTTTTATCTTCGCTCTCGATGTCTATAACGCCGGCTTTTAAAAGCGATATAAGCGAAGCGTGTCCGGGCAAAACCCCGAACTCGCCCTCGCTACCAGGCAAAACCACGCTTTTGATATTGTTTGAAAACACTAAACCCTCAGGCGTAACGATTTCTAAATGTAATTTATTCATTACTTTTTCCTTTAAATTTAGGCTTTAAGTTTCTCGGCTTTCGCTATCGCTTCGTCGATGTTTCCTACCATATAAAATGCGTTTTCCGGCAAATCATCATATTTGCCTTCCAAAATTCCCTTAAAGCCAGCAATATTCTCCTCAAGACTTACGTACTTACCAGGGCTTCCCGTAAATACCTCGGCAACGAAGAACGGCTGAGATAAAAATCTCTCAATCTTTCTAGCGCGGTCAACCGTGACCTTATCTTCTTCGCTAAGCTCGTCCATACCAAGGATAGCGATGATATCTTGAAGGTCTTTGTATTTTTGTAAAACCGCCTGTACACCGCGAGCTACTTTATAGTGCTCACCACCCAAAATTTGAGGATCAAGCATTCTTGATGTCGAATCAAGCGGGTCAACCGCAGGATAAATTCCTTTTTCTGCGATAGCTCTGTTTAAAACGGTAGTCGCATCAAGGTGTGCGAAAACGGTTGCAGGAGCCGGGTCGGTAAGGTCATCCGCAGGAACGTAAACAGCCTGAACCGACGTGATTGAACCTTTTTTGGTTGACGTAATTCTCTCTTGGAATTTACCCATTTCGCTCGCCAAAGTCGGCTGATAACCAACGGCTGACGGGATACGTCCAAGAAGCGCCGACATCTCTGCACCTGACTGAGAGAAACGGAAGATGTTATCAATAAACATCAAAACATCAAGTCCCATCTCGTCGCGGAAGTACTCGGCCATTGTTAGACCTGTTAGAGCGATGCGGTTTCTTGCCCCCGGCGGCTCGTTCATCTGGCCATAGCACAAGGCGACTTTATCCAAAACGTTACTTTCTTTCATCTCGTGATAAAGGTCGTTTCCTTCGCGCGTTCGCTCGCCGACGCCAGCAAATACGGAGTAACCGCTGTGTTTAAATGCAACGTTGTGAATAAGCTCCATAATAATAACCGTCTTACCGACGCCGGCACCGCCGAATAGTCCGACCTTACCGCCTTTTGCATAAGGGGCTAGAAGATCGACCACTTTTATGCCCGTTT
>CALISV010000253.1 GCA_938041615.1 uncultured Campylobacter sp.
GCTTTCGATGTCGATTATGCCGTTTAGCTTTTCGATATTAGTCTTTACAACGTCCATTCCCACGCCGCGGCCGCTCACGTTAGTTACCTTCGCAGCAGTCGAAAATCCAGGCTTAAATATAAGCCCAAACGCCTCTTTATCGCTCATAGTATCGGCTTCGCGCTCGGTGATGATGCCCTTTTCTACCGAGCGTGCCTTTAGCATATCGGCATCTAACCCCTTACCGTCGTCGGTGATCTCGACTACGATATGGTTACCCTCGTTATAAGCTTTTAGCTGGATGGTGCCTTTTTCCGGTTTGCCCGCGGCCAGTCTGGTCGCGCCGTCTTCTATGCCGTGGTCGCACGAGTTTCTTATCATATGCACGAGTGGATCGCCGATTTGCTCGACGATGGATTTATCAAGCTCCGTCTCCTCACCCGTGATCTCAAGGTCGATTTGCTTATTTAGCTCGCGGCTTAGATCGCGGATCATGCGAGGGAATTTGTTAAATACCTTAGCGATAGGTAGCATTCTCGTTTTCATAACGGCTAGCTGGATGTCGGTAGTTACCAAACTTAGGCTAGATACTACTTGATTTAGCTCCTCAAGGAATTTCTCACCCTCGTACCTCTCCTCGACGTCGTCGTAAATTTTGAGTAATCTATTTTTGCCAAGCACCAGCTCCCCGATCAAGTTCATCAGGTGATCTAGGCGCTTAACCTCGACGCGTATAGTCTGCTCGTCCGCGTTAGCTCCGCTTGATGGAGCGGGTACTTTTTTATCCTCTTTTTTGTCGGCAGGCTTTGCGGGAGCGGGTTTTGGAGCCGGCGCAGAATTTGACGGCGCAGGAGCTTGCGGCGTAGCCGGTGCGGCAGGTTTTGGCGCTTCGCCTCCTGCTGCTTTTTGGGCTCGTCTTGCTTGATCCTCAGCCTTTCTTACTTTTAGCAGTCTTTCTATCTCGGCTTCGACCTCGTCGTCGCTTAAATTTGATAAATTCTCATCGCTAATGGGTTCGGACTCAGGCTCTATCGGCGCTTCCGCTATAGGCTCAGGCGCTGCAGGAGCAGGCTCGCTAGCAGCCGCACTCGGGGCTTCGCCTTCAGATATCGCGGTTAGTCTTTTGCAGATATCTTCTATCTCGATGCCTACGTCCGTATCGTTGCCGCTATCTCTGATGCCGTGTAGTAGTCCTTTCATCATATCCACTGACTCTAGCACCACATCCATGATATCGGGAGTTATCTTTAGTTCGCCGCGGCGGGCCTTGTTTAGTACGTCCTCCATGTGATGTGTGAGCCTAGTAAGGATGTCGAAATTTAAAAAGCTAGACGATCCTTTAACCGTGTGTGCGACGCGGAAAATTCTATTTAAAAGCTCTAAATCTTCGGGATTTGACTCAAGTTCTATGAGGTCATGGTCTATTTGTTCTACTAGTTCAAAGGCTTCAACTAGGAAGTCTTCCATTATTTCTTTCATATCATCCATGATTTCCCCCTTATTTCTTGTTCGCTTCGATCACGCGAAGCACCTCGTTGTAAAATAGCGTCGCGTCAAATTTGGTTAGATACGCGGCGGCTCCGGCCTCTTTGCTTTGCGCTTCGGTGTAGTCTTTGCTCAAAGAAGAGTTAAATATAATAGGAATTCCCGTATATCTTGGATCGTCTTTTATCGTCGATGCGAAGCGGTATCCATCCATCTGCGGCATCTCGATATCGCTTAAGATCACCTTTAGGTGGCTATCAAGCTTATCGCCGTACATCTCGTAAAGATCTTGCATCCTATCAAGCCCCTCTACGCCATCTTTTGCTTCAACCACTTTTAGACCCATTTTCTCAAGCGTATCTTTTACGAGCTTTCTAGCCGTCGAGCTATCGTCTAGCACGAGTGCTAGACCGTTTAAAAGCTTGTTTTGATCGATCTCTACTTCGATTTTCGGACTATATATACCAAGCTCTTCGACGACGCTTTCAAGATCAAGTATTAGCAAAACTTCATCGTTTTCGATGCGGGTTACGCCCGTGATCTTTCCTTTATCCAGCGTTCCGGCGTTTGAGGCGAAAGTAGCCGCCTCGATATCCGCCCAGCTTATGCGCCTGATTCGCTTTGCCTCGTGGACGATAAAGCCTATCAATATACCGCTAAATTCGGCGATAATAACGCGAGGCTTGATAGCTCCGCCCTTAGGCTCGTTTATCTGCATCCATTTGGCTAAATTTATGACAGGTATCACGACGCCGCGCAGATCAAAAATCCCCTCGATATACTCGGGTACTCCGGGAAGCTCGGTTAAATTTGGCATCTTGATGATCTCGCGCACTTTAGCGACGTTGACGCCGTATATGCCCTCATATACATTGTCTCCCGACTGCTTAAAGATACGAAAATCAACAAGCTCCATCTCATTTGAACCGGTTTTTAATGTGCCGTTGTTAAGCATTTTAAACCTTTACGCTCTTTCGAGCAAACTTAATATTTTGGTCGTATTCTACTACAAAATAGCTTTGCTCGCATGCAAAAGATGGAATATTTATATATTTTTGTTTACCTATCGTGTACTGTTCGCCCTGGTGATAGTGCCCCTCGATGACGACGTCAGCCTCGTAAAATGCGTTATATCGGTGTATTTTTGCCTCGACTAAATTCTTAAAATTCGGTATTTTATAATCTAAAATTTTTCGTTTAAGCTTATTTAAAATTCGTTTCGAGAGTCTAAAATTTA
>CALISV010000254.1 GCA_938041615.1 uncultured Campylobacter sp.
CGTTGCTTTCTACTATGCTTATTATCTCCTCGCTAAACCCGCTCGCATCGCCTGCCTTTAACATATCAGCGCTTCTTACGGCAGCGTTTTTTATCTTTATCTCGAGGTTTTTTACATAATCGTTTAAATTTAACTTTTGTTTGTTTATATCTTCTTTTAGCTTTGCGATTTTGGCGCTTATGTCGGCGGCTTTAGCATCTAGCTCCGCAATACTAAAGCTCGTATTTTCAAGTCTGTCTTTTAGTATCTTTAGGAGCTCTTTTTTGGTCTTTAGCTCGTGCTTGGCTACTTTTACTACCTTTAGCGTCTCGAAATTTTTATAAAATCTCTCGTCTATCAGCTCTTTTAACTCCAAATTTTGGCTTTTAGCGTCGGTAAAAACTATCCTCTTTCCGATATCTTGCATATCAGCATCGCCCAAAAGCTCGCTAAGCTGATTTAAAACGGCTTCTTTTATCCTTTGCGCTGCGTATGCGGACTTTGAGTCGCTTTTGGTGATAGCAAAGATGATATGAGGTAGGATTTCTGGATTTTGCGAGATGAAATTTAAGATAGACTGCGTTAGCGAACCTTGATTGATATCTTGGCAAACGATAGCGCACTCAAGGCGAGGTAAATAACCAAACGTGATATCAAAATCAAGTTTATCAAGACTTGAAACGCCAGGAGTATCTATGTAGGTGAAATTTAGGCTACTAGCGTCCCCCCCCCACGGGAATTTGAGCTTTTAGACGAGACTCTGCGCTCTGGGTTTGAAGCGCGATAAATTCATCCTTGCTAATCTGCTCGTCGTAGCCGTCCTCAATTTTAAAAAACTTCTCCTCCTCGCCAAAACCTACGCTAACAACTGTTTTAGTCGTTGGCTTGCTAGCGGTCACTAGCAGATCCTGCCCTAAAAGGGAATTTAGCAAGCTTGACTTACCGCTTGAAAACTCGCCTAAAAATCCGACTTCGATCTTATCCTCGCAAGATGAAGCAAAACGCTCATAGACGCCATCTATACCGTATTTGTCGCAAATT
>CALISV010000255.1 GCA_938041615.1 uncultured Campylobacter sp.
CGGTCTAGAAACTGCCTAGCGTAGCTTGATAGGCTCTCCATATATCTGCGCTGCCCCTCGGCATAAAGCGTATCAAAGGCTAGCGTGCTCTTGCCGCTGCCGCTAAGTCCGGTAAAAACTACGAGCTTGTTTTTTGGGATTTCGAGGTTTAAATTTTTCAGGTTGTGCTCGCGCGCGCCCGTGATTTTTATGGTGTCGTTTGCGTTCATTTTCGCTTCCGTGATTTTAAATTTTTAACCCGTAATTATACCCAAAATCGCTTTAACTAAAATCGCTGTTACTTTTATCAACACTTTAGTAAAAAATCAATTTTAAAGTAAAAGAATTTTTTAAGCTATAAGCTTTTTGGATGTATTATAAATTATCCCAAGCATAGGAGTTATCATGGCAAATCCAAACATTCCTATAGACAGAAGAACAAACCGAGTCGAGCTCATCGGGCTGGTGCTAGGCGTTTTGCTAGCGATTTGGGTTTATAAAATCTTCCCCGCAAACGCAGGAGACATCGCCCTAGCGGCGGCCAAGGGCAAAAAGCTGCACGTAGAAGCTATGCCCGTCGTTGCCGCAGTAGCCGCGCTGATGGCGGCGTGGTGGATGACCGAGGCCATCGCCCTACCCGCAACCGCGCTGGTGCCGATGGTGGCATTTCCGGTGCTGGGCGTCGATGCGTTTAAGGTTGTCGCGGCGCCGTATGCTTCGGACACTATCTATCTTTTTATGGGCGGCTTTGTGCTAGCCCTTGCTATGCAAAGGTGGAATCTGCACACCAGAATCGCCCTTGGCATCGTGCTTTTAGTGGGCACGAGCCCTAGGCGGCTGGTGGCTGGATTTATGGTGGCGACGGGGTTTTTATCCATGTGGGTGAGCAACACCGCAACCGCCATAATGATGCTTCCGGTGGGCTTAAGCGTACTGCACCTAGTCGGACGCTTAACGACTCAAAAATGGACGTTTACGGCGATCGAGGATGTGGCAAATTTGGACGAAATTTCACGCAAAGGCGTGCAAGGCGGCTTTATGAATACGGTATTTCACAAAGGTCGCGACATCGCAAAAGAGATAAAAGAAAAAACGAGCACTTTTAGCTCAAATTTCGGTATCTCGCTGATGCTAGGCATCGCCTACGCCGCCTCGATAGGCTCAGTGGGCACCATCATCGGTACTCCGCCAAACGCCCTTCTGGTCGCATACATGAAAAACGAATTTAGCATCGAGATCGGCTTTTTTGAGTGGATGCTAGTCGGCGTGCCGCTTAGCGTCGTTATGCTCGCGGCGTGTTGGTTTTTGCTCACTTACGTACTCTTTAAGCCTGAAATCGGCGAGATACCAAACGGCAAAAAAGTTATCCAAGACGAGCTAGATAAACTAGGACCCATAACCACCCCAGAAAAGCTAGTCGGAGTCATCTTCGTTGCAGCGGCTGCGTGCTGGATATCGTTAGGTTTTATCCTAAAGTCCTTTGACGTAAAAATCGCCAGCCTAGACGCCATAATCGCCATGAGTACGGCGATTTTGCTATTTATCGTGCCAGCAAACAAAAGCGGTGAGCGTCTCATCGACTGGGATAGCGCCAAAAAGCTGCCGTGGGATATCCTCATACTCTTTGGTGGCGGACTATCGCTCTCAGCGCAGTTTAGCAGCAGCGGACTGTCGCTTTGGATCGGTCATCAGGTCTCTGCTCTCGGCGCGCTGCCTACCTCGGCGATCATCATGGCCGTCGTAACGCTCGTCATTTTCCTAACCGAGATCACGTCAAACACCGCCACCGCAGCGGCCTTTTTGCCAGTCATCGCAGGCGTTAGCGCGGGGCTTGGCTATACCGGCGCAAACGTGATGCTATTTACGATCCCGGTCGCTATGGCGGCTACGTTTGCATTTATGCTGCCCGTCGCCACACCGCCAAACGCCATCGCATACGGCTCTGGCTACGTAAAAATCAGCTCTATGATAAAGGCCGGAATCTGGCTAAATATCATCGGCATTTTTCTCATCACGGCAACTGTCGTCTTTATCGCTTCGGCAGTTTTCGGACTTAAATTTTAAGTAAATTTAGGCGGCCTTAACCGCCTAAATTTACCCGCATTTAATAGGCGTTGCTGTATCATCGTAAAAATATTTTAACTTAAGGCTACAAAATGAACAACATCCAAAAATCCTACGACGAGCTTCCCTATATCTCGGCTGCCTTCCCTGGCACTTCGCCTGCGCGGCTTGAGGCTTTGGCTTCGTTTTTATCGCTAACTCCTCCGCCGTCCAAAACAGCCAAAGTGCTAGAAATTGGCTGCAGCTACGGCGGAAATTTGTTTCCTTTTGCTATCGCAAATCCGCAGGCAAAGGTGCTAGGCATAGATCTAAGCGAGGTGCAGATAAATAAAGCCAAAGAGCTAGCCGCACAAATGCGCGTGGATAATATCGAATTTAAAGCAAAAGATATCTGCGATTTTACGGATGCGGACGTGAGCGATTACGGTAAATTCGACTATATCATCTGCCACGGCGTTTATAGTTGGGTGCCCAATATGGTAAAGGACGCGATCCTAAAAACCATCAAGCGATTTTTGAGCCCAAACGGCGTCGCCTACGTGAGCTACAATACGTATCCCGGCTGGAAAATAAAAGACACGATCAGAGATTTTTTGATTTTCGGTACGCGCGACATAGAGAGCGAAACGGCAAAGGTAGCAAAAGCAAGGGAGCTTTTAAAGGTGCTGGGAGAATACGCCAAATTTTGCCAAAAAGACGGCAACGTAAGTCAAGTTTGGGTAAATTTCGATAGCTTAAAATTTCATATCGATCACATTCTAACTACCGCAGACTCATACATTGCGCACGAATACTTAGAAGCTTTTAATAACCCGATTTATTTTAGACATTTTATAATAACAATGGGTAATTAAGTCGAACTCACATTAAAATAAAAATA
>CALISV010000256.1 GCA_938041615.1 uncultured Campylobacter sp.
TCTGCTGGTATTTTGCTTTTTGCCGCTGTTTGCTGAGCAGGTAGAGGTTAACGCCGATAATTTTTTTGCCGATGAGAGTAAATTTATGGGTGAATTTAGCGGCAAAGTAAAAATCACCAAAGGTAAAGACGTATTGACGGCGGATAAGGTTATTATTTATTTTGATTCCAAGAAAAATCCAACCAAATACGTCGCTTCCGGTAACGCCAAATTTAGAGTATTTATCAAAAATAAAACATACGACGGTAGCGGTAGCGAGCTTGTTTACGAGCCTGCGCCAAATTTATATACGATAAACGGCAATGGCTTTTTGCACGAGATAGAGACTGATAAAAAAGTCTATGGCGAAAAGATCACGGTCAATCAAAACAGCGGCACGTATAACGTAAACAGCGGCAAAAAAGAGCCGGTCAAATTTATATTCCAGGTTGAGGATAAAAAGTGATCCGCGTTTTAAACGCAAAATTTCTAGTTTCAGCGCCCGACATCTCGCTAGCTCCGCCTGCAAACTCTAGCGAAGTGGCGTTTCTGGGGCGCTCAAACGTGGGCAAAAGTAGCCTCATAAACACTCTCGTAAACCAAAAAAGCCTAGCCAAAAGCAGCTCCACGCCGGGCAAAACGCGCCTCATAAATTTTTTCGAGGTCGAGTATGCGCGCGTCATCAAAAACGAGCAAGGCGAGCTAAGCGAGGAGAGGGCAAATTTGACCTTCGTTGATTTACCGGGCTTTGGATATGCCAAAGTGGCTAAAAGCATGCATGCGCAGTGGAGAAAAAATCTTGACGAATATCTAAAATTTAGAGCCAACATCAAGCTTTTCGTGCATCTCATCGACTCGCGCCAGTTTGATATGCAGATAGATAAAGACGTAAACGACTATTTGCAAAGCTTCCTACGCCCCGATCAAAAGATTTTAAATTTCCTCACCAAATCAGACAAGCTAAATCAAAGCCAAAAAAGCGCGGTTTTAAAGGTCTATCCGGGCGCACATTTCGTTTCGGCGCTTAAAAAAACAGGCGTAGAAAAGGCAAACGAGCTTATATATCTAAACGCGCTGGGGCTGTAATGAAATCAAAAAGCCGCAGGCAAATTTTGGCATTTTTATCATCAAATTTTCTAACTAAATTTACAAATTTAAGCGCCGCCAAGGCCAAATTTATAAATTTAGATAAAAACATATAACAATGCAAACGAGTGCGGCGATGCGAAGAATGGGCGCGGAGAAGCGATTTTTAAAGCAGCTTGCTTGGGTTGCTTTTCTTGTGTTTTATCAGAGCCTAACGACCGTATTTGCATATCTGCCGCCTCTTATCGGGATATTTTTTACTTATATGATTATGCTAACCTTGCAAAAGCAAAAGATGCTCAAAGAGTTTGGCAAGGAGTGGTATTTTTGTCTATTTTACCTTACTTTTGCCGAGCAGGCGCACGGTTTTGCGCTGTTTTCGGCGGTGATTGCGTTTATGCTTTTTTATCATTTTATGTCCGACTGGCTCATCGTTACGCTAAAATCAAGAGAGCTTTTGGTAGCGGGATTCGTCGCTAGCGGTTATGTTTGGACTTGTGCTACTAGCTCTTTTATCTCATACGCGGCAAATTTGCCTATGTTAAAATTTGACTACGAGTACCTGATCTACGTCGGCGTAGAGTCTGTTTTGGCGGTCATTTTGTTTAGGGGACGCCTATGAGGATGCGCATAGTCTTTGGCATCATATTTAGCGTCTGGGTGCTTTTGCTGGTGCGAGTTTATTACCTTAGCGTCAAGTCAAACGATTTTTATGAGGAGATCGCCGAGCAAAATGCGGTAAAAACGCAGTATCTAGCTCCCGTCAGGGGGCTGATTTTAGACGCCAAAGGCCGTCCGATGGCGGTAAATCGCCTCGGCTTTTCCGTCGCGCTAAAGCCGCATCTAAGCGGCAAGAGGGCGGAGATTTTAGACGCCGAGCTTTCAAATTTGCAAAATTTATTCGAGGACCTAAACGTCACGAAGCTAAAGCGCGAATACGTCAAGGCCGACTCGCCTTATAACCAAGATTTTATTCAGATTATCGATTTTATGGATTATGACAAGATGATACCGCGCATAGCCGAGCTCTCGCTGCGAGAAAATTTAGAGGTCAAGCCGGCATCCAAGCGCCACTATCCCTACAATAACCTAGCTTCGCACATCATCGGCTACGTCGGTCGCGCAAACCAGCAAGACGTCGAGTCCGATCCCGTCGCAAAGCTAACCAATCACACGGGCAGAAGCGGCACGGAGCGCTTTTATAACTCCGTCTTGCAGGGGCAAGAGGGCGTGCGAAAGGTAAAAGTAAACGCGCTAAATCAGGAGGTCGAGGAGATATCCGTGAGCTATCCGCAAAGCTCGGATATCTCGCTCACGATCGACCTTGAGATGCAAAAATACATCGAGGAAATTTTCGGCGATAACGCGGGCGTTATCATCGTGATGGACGTGAGAGACGGCTCGATACTGGCTGCGGGCAGCTTCCCAGAGTATGATTTAAACCCGTTCGTTACGGGGCTATCGCAGGCTAAATGGGACGAGCTCGTTAAAAGTATCGATCATCCCTTTACGAATAAACTCGTAAACGGTCTTTATCCGCCGGGCTCGGTTATCAAAATGGGCGTAGCGATGGCGTTTTTAGATACCGGTAAGATGAACCGCTCCGACGGATATTTTTGCTCCGGCTCATTTGAGCTTGGAGGGCGAAATTTTCGCTGCTGGAACGTCTACGGACACGGCTTTATGGATATGAATTCGGCCATCCGCGAGAGCTGCGACGATTATTTTTATAAGGGCAGCTTAAAAGTCGGCATAGACGCCATTTCGCCGGTTTTAGAGCGGCTGGGTTTCGGGCAGAAAAGCGGAGTGGATCTGCCTAACGAATTTGTCGGTATCGTGCCCGGACGCGAGTGGAAGATGCAAAAATACGCTCAGCCGTGGTATCAGGGTGAGACGCTCATTACTTCGATTGGGCAGGGCAACTTCCTCGTGACGCCGATGCAGGTGGTGCGTTATACGGGCATACTAGCGACGGGGAAAAATATCGTCCCGCATTTTTTACGTAGCGTAAACGGCGAGGAGGTCAAATTTGAGCCTGCTGACGATATCCTCACGCCGTTTGAGAAAAAGCAGCTGCCCTACATCCAAAAGGCGATGTATGAAGTCGTAAATCACAAAAAAGGCACTGCGCATAAGTATTTTAAAGAGGCTAAGCTTACGCTAGCGGCAAAAACGGGTACCGCGCAGGTCGTGGGTATCTCGCAGGCCGAAAAAAAGCGTATGAAA
>CALISV010000257.1 GCA_938041615.1 uncultured Campylobacter sp.
ATGAGCGCCCGCTTCGTGAGTGTGGCCGATGGAACAGCCGCAATCTTTACACATTTTTTATCCTTGGAAAATAAATTTTGCGCGTAAAATACCACGTTTTTGCTTTAAACGGCGTAAATTTGATAAATTTTGCAAGATCGCTCTCGTGCCGCGCAAGCCCAAAAAATATTGCGCGCTTAAATTTGACCTATCCATCGCCGCACCTAACATATTCTAGGCAGCAGCTCGCCCTTTGGCGCCTCTAAAAAGCGCTTCGAGCCGTATGCGTTTTGTAAGATGACGCGACCGTTTGCAGCGCCTAAAATCTCGCCGATCGAGGCTGCGTTAGCGTCAAATTTGCGTAAAATCTCAAGCGCGCGCGCCTCGTCTTTTTCATCGACGGCTAGCACGAAGGTACCCTCGTTGGCTAGCTCGTAGGGCTCAAAGCCAAACAGCTCGCAAACGCCCATTACTTCGTCGCTAACCTTGATATCCTCCTCGCGAACGAGGATGTCTAGACCGCTAAATTTCGCCCATTCGTTTAGCACCGCCGAGAGTCCGCCGCGCGTCGCGTCGCGCATACAAAGAGGCTTCACGCCGCCAGTAATCAGCGCCTTTACCGCGCCCACTAGCGCCTTGCAGTCGCTTTTTAGATCGCTTTGTAGATCGAGCTCCTCGCGGCTAGCCAGCACCACCGCGCCGTGCCTGCCCACGTCGCCCGAGATCAGGATCTTTGCGCCCGCGCGCAGGCTTTTTAGCTCCACGCCCTCGCAGATGATCTTGCCGATACCGCTCGTGTTGATAAAAATTTTATCGCATTTGCCGCGCGGCACGACCTTCGTATCGCCGCAAACGATCCGCACGCCGTTTTCGCGAGCGACCGCGGCTAGCGAGCCTAGCACGCGCTCTAGCTCGGCTATCTCTAGGCCCTCCTCGACTATTAGCGCGCAGCTTAGGTACTTTGCCTCGGCGCCGACCATAGCCAGGTCGTTTATAGTGCCGCATGCTGCGATCTTGCCGATGTCGCCGCCGTTAAAAAATATCGGCGTAACCACGAAGCTATCGGTGCTAAAGGCTAGTTTGCCGTTAAATTTAGGTATCAAATTTGCCGAGTCGCCAGCCTTTTTGTCCGCGCCAAAATCGCCGAAATTTAGTATCGCGCTGTCATTGCTCTCGCGCAAAATTTCATTATCAAATATCCTAAAAATCGTCTCGTTTATGAGCGAGTTCATCTCCTCGCCGCCGCCGCCGTGGCTTAGCATTATCTTGCTCAAATTTGCCTCCTCTTAGCCCGCGCTTTTGACGTCGCCGTATTTGTAATATGCCGCGCACGCGCCCTCGCTAGAGACCATGCACGAGCCCACGGGAGTTTTTGGCGTACAGGCTTTGGCGAAAATTTTGCAGTCAAACGGCTTTGCTCGCCCGCGTAAAATTTCAGGGCAGATACAGGCCTTGCTCTCGCCTTTGCTTTGGACGCTGCAGTCAAATTTGACCCTCGCGTCAAGCTTCGCATACTCGGAGCGCAGCTTCATGCCGCTTTGCGCGATCACGCCAAGACCGCGCCACGAGAAGTCGCACGGCTCGAAAAACTCCTCTATGAGCGCCTTTGCTTTTTGATTGCCCTCGCGCGTGACGACTCTTGCGTATTCGTTATAGACCTCGTGCGTGCCCGCGTTTTGCTGGCGGACGAGGTTTAGGATGCCGTCCATCAGATCAAGCGGCTCAAATCCGCTAACAGCGATAGGTTTTTTATACTCGGCCGCGATGCTCTCGTAGATGCCATATCCCGTGATCACGCTGACGTGGCTAGGTCCCAAAAATGCGTCGATCTTGACGTCTTTATCGTTTAGGATCGCTCGCACGGGTGCTGGGACGGTAACGTGATTTATATGGAAAAATAGATTTTTTAACCCGAGCTCCAGCGTCTTTTGCACCAAATTTGCGCTCATAGGCGTCGTCGTTTCAAACCCGATCGCAAAAAATATCACGCTCTTTTCGGGATTTTCGCGCGCGATCTTGATACAGTCTAGCGGGCTATATAGCGCTCTGATGTCGCAACCTTCGCCGCGCAGCTTTTGCAGGCTGGTGTTTGAGCCGGGGACTCTGAGCATATCGGCTAGCGTGCAGAGGATCACGCCTGGCATCTGGGCTAGCTTGATAGCCTCGTCGATGCGGCTCCTTGGCATCACGCAGACCGGACAGCCCGGGCCGTGGACGAAATTTATATGTTCGCCAACCAGCTGCGGCAGGCCAAATTTCATGATCGAGTGCGTGTGTCCGCCGCAAATTTCCATGATATTTAGCGGTTTTACGCTCTCTTTTTTGATGAGTTTGGAAAGCGCTAAAATAAGCTCTTTGTCGCGAAAATCATTAATTAGATTCACGCTTTTTCCTTTGCGTTTGGCTCGTTTGCCGCCGCTTGCATAGCGCCTAGCCCGGCGTCGCCCTCGTCCGCACAGATCTGGCCGCTCTCCATATCTTTAGCGATTTGGCGGTAGATTTCGATGCTTTCTAGCGCAAATTTCGTATCGATTTTTTCCATCGCGTAGCCGACGTGGATGAGCACGTATTCGCCTACGGCCACGGGCTCGGCGATGAGATCGAGGCTCACGCGGCGACTCACGCCTAGCGTCTCGACGGTAGCGACGTTATCTTCGTCGATCGCGACCACTTTTGACGGGATTGAGAGGCACATTATCTAAGCTCTTTTTTAAATTTTAAGAAATTTAGCCACTTCTCCATACCTTCGCCCGTTTTTGCGTCTAGCTCGATGACGTCGACTTTCGAATTTAGTTTGCGAGCCTCTTTGACGACTTTCTTCAGGTCAAATTCAAAATGCGGCAACAGCGAAGTTTTGGTTATCACGATAAGATCGGCGGCGCGAAACATCACGGGGTATTTTGCTACCTTGTCGTCGCCTTCAGGTACTGAGAGCAGCACGATGTTAAAGTGCGAGCCCACGTCGTAGCTAGCCGGGCAAACGAGGTTGCCGACGTTTTCAACAAAAACTATATCAAGGCCCTCTAGCGGCAGATGATGAAGCCCCTCGTGCACCATAAAGGCATCCAGATGACATGCCTGCCCGGTCGTGATTTGGTGGGCTTTGCCGCCAGCTTTTATTATGCGGTCGGCGTCTTGGTTGGTTTCTAGATCGCCCTCGACGACGCCGATTTTAAATTTATCGCTTTTTATCGTAGCTTCAAGAAGCGTTGTCTTACCGCTGCCGGGGCTACTCATGAGATTTACGCATAAAATCCCGTGCTCGTCCAAGTGAGCGCGGTTGTGCGCGGCCTCTTCGTCGTTTTGGGATAAAATTTTCGTTATCACTTCGACTGTTTTGCTGTCGTTTAGCGCCGGGTGCGCGTGGCCGTGACTATGCTCGTGAGCTGCGCCGTGTCCGTGCTCGGCGCCGTGATCGTGAGCATGCGAGTGAGTCGTACCGTCGGCGTGAGTATGGGCGTGATCGTGCCCGCCCAGCGAGCATCCGCAATCTTTACACATTTTGTTTCTCCTTAGCGATTTTTTGGGGTTATTATACTCTTAGATGTTAAAATCTCGCTTTAGTTTCATACCTTGCGGATATTATTTCGTTGCGTTTTATTTATATTTTGAGATTTTTATGATAGCGGCGAGGGGTTAAATTTGACTCAAATTTGAGCCTAGTTAAATTTGAAGGCTCGGGCTAAATTTGAGCTCAGATAAATCTAGTTAAATTTCGCCCTCCGCCTCCCGTAAATTTAACGCTTGTCAGATTCTCTGGCTTTTGGCTTTTCTATTACGATATCCTTGATGCAAGCTTTGCCGTTATCCATCACGCTGATGACGGCAGTGGCGTTAAACTCCATCATATCTCGCTCCATCTGCTGCGCTTTTTTAGGCGGCATAAAAAAGGCTTCGATGCCAAAATTTGCGGTATTATAATCAACCCTGCCAGCTAAAAACGTGCCGCTGCTAGGCCGCTCGAAGCTATATTTGTCAAATTTATACCTGCCGTCTTTGTCCTGCTTTAAAACGGCGTAAATTTTTGTGCCGTGCAGCTGCTGCCTTTTGCTCAAATTCGAGTCTCTTTTGTCCAGCTCGTAAATGCCTGCAAAGCCGTAGCTAAGGCGCACGTAGTCGCCGCGAAACATATCGCGCGGGTCGTAAAGCGTAGTTTGCAGCAAGATCTCTTTGCCAAAATATATCGGCGCGTACGCATACGCAAGCATC
>CALISV010000258.1 GCA_938041615.1 uncultured Campylobacter sp.
ATGGGTGCATTCACCCAAGGCCTGCCCGCAGGCATGGGCGACTTCTTCCGCTAAACCCGCGCCGCAAAGCAAATTTACGCTAGCTCGTCTTTGTAAATTTTACGCACGAAAAGCCAGTAAATCGCTCCAGCAAAAAACATACAGCCTATTAGAGCTGTGATCAGCGAGAGGCTGAGTCCTAGCTCAAAAAGAAGTCCTATACCGCTAGAAATCACCGCCGCGACGCCTAGATAAACCATATCGTTATAGGCTATTATACGGCCGTAAAACGCCGGATCGCACTTTTGCTGGATGAGCGTGTAGGTGTAGCTCCAAAGCGTCGAGGTGAAAAACCCGGCGCAAAAAATCCCGATAAATCCGATATAAAAGTTAAACTGCAGCGCGCTCCATGCTATGACGCCAAGCCCATGCCCGACGTAGATATAGACTAGGTTGGAGTTTGAGACAAATTTGCTAAGCACGAGCGGACCGACGATGAGAGCGACGGCGCGGCAGGCGTTGATGTAGCCGATGATGAGCGATGCCGAGAGCAGGCCCGCGTACGGGTAGTCGGCTAGTAGCGCCACGAGCGCGTCATAGCTGGTCACGCCTACAACTGCGTGCAGCATGATGAGATGCGCGATGAGGGGGTTTTGTTTTACGTATTTTAGGCCGTTTTTTAGCATCTCGCGGACTTTTTCGCCGCTTTTTTTGGCTCGCACGGCGATATCTGTTTTAAGCAGGACGATGAGTGCTACGCCGTAAAGAGCGCAGTCTAGCAAAAAGGCGCTTTTTATCCCGAAAAAATGGATATAAATGCCCGCCAGCCCCATGCCAGCGGTGTATGAAAATGCCCAAATGAGTGAGTGGATCTCGTTTGCGGTTTTTAGGTCGTCTTTGTTTAAAATTTTGGGGAAAAGGCTCATTTCGACCTGAAAATACGTTCCCCCGGCCCCGACTCTGATAAATATTATCACAAATAGCAACCACATCAAGGAGAGTTTGTCGATAAAAACGAGCATAAAAACAGTCACCATCTCCACGACAGTGAGCGCTATTAGCATCGGTTTTGGGCTAAATTTATCCACCACGATACCGCTAAAAGGCGATAGCAGCACGCCCGGCACGAAAGCTAGCGCAGCTGCGGCCGTGATCGCCCAAACGGGCGCGTCAAGCTCGATAAGCAGCGTAAAAATGCCCGTGTGCGAGAACCAAACGCCAAAATAACAAATCAGCTGTATGAGCGAGAGGCGCGCGAAAACGGGCTGGGTTTTTAGTAGGGTTATAAATTTACTCATTTTGAGCTTTGGGTTAAATTTGAGCGCTAAATTTGCCGATTA
>CALISV010000259.1 GCA_938041615.1 uncultured Campylobacter sp.
CATTTACGGGCTGCTCGCTTCCTTTGGCGGCTTCTTCCTCGCTAAGAGCCGCAAAGCCCCACCAGCCGGCAACCGGCATCACGAAGCTAAACTCGCCCGCGCCGTTGGTTTTAACGACCTGCGTGACATGCGCCTCGCTAGGGGCTTTGTAACCCTTATCGTTATATAGCTCGATCTCCACGTCTGCGCCCGGGACGGGCCTTCCGTGCAGTAAAAAAACTCCGCTAAATATCTCGCCCGCATACAACGCATAAGGTCGCACTAGCGGCACGATCTCCGCCTCTAGCCCGAGCGGCTTATCCCAGCCTTCGCCCGCGTCGTAAGCATCGACGTAGGTTTTGGTGATATGGCGGATCATCTTGCGCTCAGCCGGCTCGGCATAGGGTTTCGGATCGAAATAAAACGCCAAAAGCGATGGCTTGTCAGCTTTAAATTCCGCCGCAAAATAGGAATTTTCGCCCTTTTTCTGCTCTTTTAGGCTACCTAGGAGCGATTTTTTCTCACCATCAATAAAAACGCCGAATTCTGCGGGCTTTTGTAGATTCATAGACTCCTGTAAAAACGGATGGGAGAATTCCAAATTTAGCTTTAAAGTAGCGTCTTTTTGATCCTCTACGACATTTTTATCCGTCGTAAGAACGCCGAAATGTGCGAACGCAAGGCTCGCCGCGAAAATTCCTAAAAAAGCAAATTTTGCCTTCATGTAATACCTTTCATAATAAAATATTACGGAATTGTATCACTTTTTTTCATCCGTATTGCTTAAATGTGGGTTTATTTTGAGTATTTAAAGCAAACTTTAGTTAAAATGTCGCAATTTAAATTACCAAAAAGAGGCAGAAAATGATAAATTTAAAACTTATCGAGACGAATTTCGACGAATTTAATAAAAAACTCATCGCCAAAAAAGTCCCGCCGCAAACCCTGCAAACGCTACTAGATGCCTACAACGAGCTAAAATCTAAAAAGACGGAGTTAGAGAACCTTCAAGCCGTGCAAAACGCAAAGAGTAAGGAGCTTGGCCTCGCCGCGCGCGAGGGCAAGGATGTAGGCGCGCTAAAATCGCAGCTTGAGGAAAACAAGCAAAAGATCCAAAGCCTAAGCGAGCTCGTAAACGAGCGCGAGCAGAGCCTAGAGGCGATCGCCGCGTGCGTACCGAATATCATCGACGACGACGTGCCGATCGGTGCGGACGAGAACGAAAACGTCTGTATCAAAAAGGTGCTGCAGCCGCGCACGTTCGACTTCGCGCCCAAGCAGCACTTCGAGCTCGGCGAGGCGCTGGGATGGCTTGATTTCGAGCGCGGCGTCAAACTCAGCGGCAGCCGCTTTACCGCGATCCGAGGGCTGGGCGCGAAACTGAATATGGCTCTCATCAACTACATGATCGAATTTAATAACTCGCGCGGCTTCGAGCTCGTAAATATGCCGTTTTTGGTGCGCGATCAGATCCTCTACGGCACGGGCCAGCTGCCTAAATTTAAAGACGATCTCTACCGCGTCGACGACGAGGAGCAAAACCTCTACCTCATCCCTACGAGCGAGGTTACGGCGACGAATCTCTTTAACGATGAAATTTTACGCAGCGAGGAGCTGCCGATCAAACTCACCAGCTACAGCCACTGCTTTCGCAAGGAAGCGGGCTCGGCGGGGCGCGATACGCGCGGCATGATCCGCCAGCACCAGTTCGAAAAGGTCGAACTGGTCGCCATCACGCGCCCAGAGGATAGCGCAAAGATGCTTGAGGAGATGATTTCGTGCGCGAGCGATCTGCTAAGCAGCCTTGGCCTTCCGCACAGACACATGCTGCTTTGCAGCGGCGATCTTGGCTTTAGCGCCGCAAAGACCGTGGATTTGGAGGTTTGGCTGCCGGGGCAGAACCAATACAGAGAGATCAGCTCGATCAGCAACTGCCGCGATTTTCAGGCGCGCAGAGCCAAGATCCGCTACAAAGACGGCAAGAAAAACGCTCTGGTAAATACCCTAAACGGCTCGAGCCTAGCCGTAGGCAGGACGCTCATAGCGATAATGGAAAACTACCAAAAAGCAGACGGCAGCATCGAGATCCCCGAAGTTCTTAAAAGGTATATGTAGTGGCGCAAAACGACGATGAAAACGTAGTAATCCTCGAAGAGGCCGAAACCCAGCTAAGTGACAAAGAGCCTCGACCGGAAGAGCAAGAAGGCGGCGAAAGCGACGAGCTGGTTTCGCTCGACGAGCTAGAACCAGTAGTCCCCGAACAAACCGCAGACGCGCAAGATGACGCCAAAAAAAGCAAGAAAAAGCTTTTTATCATCGGAGGATCGGCGGGCGCGCTCGTCATCATCTTGGCCGTAGTTTTATTTTTCGTTTTTAGGGGCGAGAAAAAGCCGCCGATAGACGAAAAACAGATCGTAAAAGATATCGAGGAGCACTACGAGTCGCAAAAATTCGGCAGCTCAAAGATCGACGACATGATCGCTAAGGCAAATTTACTCTACGAAAAGGGCAATAAATTTGAAGCTCTAAAAATCTACGAAAACATCGCCGTCTACAACCAAAGCCTCTCAAACTACAATCTTGGCGTCTCGCAGATGAGGCAGGGCAAATTTGAAGACGCGCTAAAAAGCTTTAAAAAAGCTATCGACAATAACGAAAACGTCGCCGTTAGCGCCATAAATGCCGCAGTTAGCTCACTGGAGCTAAAAAACGAGCAAAATTTTAACTACTACATAAATCTCGCAAGCTCGTTTTTATATAAAGAAGCAGACTCTCCGCTATACAACTACTACTACGCGCTCATAAACTACTATAAAGGCCAATACGTCGAGGCTCTAGCGGCCCTCTCGCACACTGAAAACGGCTACTACAAAGACCGCTACGACTACCTCGCGGCTAAAATTTTAAGCTTTATCGGCGACGACGCCGAAGCGATAAAAAAGCTCGAAGCCCAAAAAGAATTTGACGCAGATCTAGCTCTGGGTATGCTTTACGCAAGACTCGGGCAATACGAAAAGGCCAGAAATAGGCTAAATTTAGCGCTAAACAAGGGCGGCGACTCAAATAAAATAAACTCGATGATAGCCATCATCAACCTAAAAGACGGCAATTTTGAAGCTGCAACCAATGAAATAAAAGCTGTTTTTCACGAAGATCCGTTATTTTTAAATGCAAATTTCCCGATCAAAACGATACTAAAACCCGAGCTTTTTGACGTAAATTTAGCTCAGGCGCACTTTAGAAACGACCTATTTTTTGACAAAACCAAACGCTACGAGACGCTATTTTACTTCGCGCCTTATAAGGTTTTTGACCCTACCCAAACGATAAACTATATAAGAAAGGGCGGAGTGAGCCTATTTTTAGACGACGCAAGCGCTGCGGGCAACTACCTAAACGCTAGCGGCGCGCTCTCAAAGGTAAATTTAGAGCTCTCATCAGCCATCGCAAACGCCCTAAACTACAAGCTAAAGCAGGCCAACGCGCAGTTTGCCTCGCTTATCTCGCTCTATCCCGAACACTCGGTTTTACACTACGACCTAGCGCTTAGCTACGCACAGCTGGGCAACTTTAGCATGGCGGCAAAGCACTTTATCATGAGCTATCATCTAGACCCTACAAATCATCTAGCTGGCGTGCTAGGCGCTATCGCAAACGATATAAACGCCGTGGATAACACCAAACTACTGCAAGAAATTTCTGAAAATCTCGATCACGACGCAAGCTCAAAAGACGCGCCGGTTAGCCAGGCTCTAATGGCGCTCATAGCAAATAACAGCGGCGCTTTAATGCGCTGGCTAGAGCAAGAAAAGGAAGAGAGCGCGCTAAATTTGGCCTTTGACGCGATAATCGCAAAGATGACCGACAAAGGCGAGGAGTTTGCTAAAAAGGCGCAAATTTTAAAGGCTAAGCTACCTGAAGATATCGTGGCGAATATCCTTGATTTTATCGCAAACTACAAAGATGAAGGCATCAAAAAATACGTCGAGCAGATCCAAATCTACTTCCACGATAAACGGCTAAACGACGCTGCGTTTTACCACGGCGCAAACATCATCAAAGAGCAATACATAAAGCTTTTGCAAATCTCGGGTCTACTAAACTACGAACGCGAGAAGATAAAAGCGCTGCTAAAACAAGGCGCCAATAACGCTGATTTGCTCCAAACACTTGCCTACATCGACATTTTCACGAACGATTTTGAGGAGAGCTATCAGATCTACAACCGCATAATCGACGAATTTAAGATAAACGATGCTGGCACGCTGTTTCTAGCCGCCGTGGCCGCCATAGGCTCAAACCACCCGCAAAACGCCACCGCGCTTTTGGAGCTATCTAAGCTCACCGATCCAAATGCGATGGAAAGCCGCGTGGCGCTCGGACACCTATACCAAGAGATCGATAATATCGAAGCCGCGACGATACAATACGGGCTGATAAAAGATCCAAATTTTAAAAGCAAATTCGTTGATTTTATGATTGATTACGAGAAGCTGAAAAAGTAGTTTTATGCGGGCGATACGGCGATAAACTCGTCACAAAATCGCCCGAATAATTTTTATAGATTAATAGCACCAAAGCGAAACTGCTTTGTTAAATTTGACGAGAAGCAAAAATAACTCGCCTCGTCAAATTTAACGCCCTGCTTCTATAACTAGCGGACTAAAAACAACCGTAAATTTACAAAAGTACGGCGCTAAGCCGCGTCTCAAGTCAAATTTCACTTATCCTCAAGCACCTTTTCGCGCCACTTCGAGCTTGATTTTTTGTCCATCGCCATATCTTTGGACATCTCGGCAGCGGCCTCAAAGTTTTTCTGCACGCCCTCGCTGCTGTTTTTGTATTTCACTGCGTTCGTGCCCTTTATGCCTAGGCTCTGCGCCTCGCTAACCGCGTCGATATTCGCTCCCAAAAATATAAACTCCCAGTCGTATTTTTCCTGCTTATCGCTTATCATTTTTTTGATCTGCGCCTTTGAGTACTCCTTGCTCGAGTTTTCTTGCCCGTCGGTGATGATGACGAAAAGCACGGCTCTGTTTTTAGCGTAGATATCCTCGACTTTTGAGATTTTATTTATCGTATCGCCGACCGCGTCTAGTAGCGCGGTATTGCCGCCCGCGACATAGTCCTTGTTCGTTAGCTTCTCGACCTTTTTGATATCTGTTCTATCGTGCAGGGTCTTAAAATGCGTATCAAAAAGCACCGTAGTTACCTTTGCGTCAACGCCGGCTTCTTTTTGCTTGTCGATCATGGAGTTAAAGCCGCCGATCGTATCGCTCTCAAGCCCGCTCATAGAGCCCGATTTATCCAGGATCAGCACCATCTCGAGCTGCTTTGGCGCAGATTTTTGCGGCGCTTCCTCGCTTTTAGCAAACGCAAACGCCCCGATAATCATCAACAAAAACGCGATTTTTTTCATATTTTCTCCTTTGAAAAATTTGGCTTGATTATAGCAAATTTTAACGGCGCGGCAGTAAATGCGAGGAGATTTAAATTTGAGTTTCGTATTTTTGTTTGCCCAAAACCCGGCCAAATTTATTTCAAAATTTACGGCCGAATTTAAAGGCTAAATTTAGAAATTTAAGGCCCGAATCCGAGCCTTAAATTTGCTAAGCGGTGCGGTCAAATCGCTCAAATTTTACTTTGTAGCGGTAATTTTTACGTAGCTGTTTAGCGCGCCTACGTACGCTTTAGCGCTCGCCGTCATCGTATCGATATCAAGACCGTGTCCGATGATAGTCTTGCCGTCAAATTCGACCTTTACTACGACGTTTGCCAGCGCGTCCTTGCCCTGCGAAACGGCGTTTACCTTATAGTCTTTTAGTACGCCGTTTATGCCGCTTAAGCGGTCGATTACCTTAAATATCGCGTCCGCCGTACCGTTGCCTAGCGCCGCGTCGCTCTTGATCTCGTCTGCGTGGCGAAGCGTGATCGCCGCGCTACTTAAGCCTTTGTTGCAGCTACTTTGCGTTAGCGTCAAGAACTCGAAAACTTCGGGGATCTTGATGATCTCGCTCGTAACTAGCGCGCGCAAATCGTCGTCAAAGATCTCTTTTTTCTTATCCGCTAGCGCCTTAAATTTCTCAAACGCCTCGTTTAGCGCGCTATCTTCCAGCTCAAAGCCAAGGCTTATTAGCTTATCTTTAAAGGCGTGGCGACCCGAGTGTTTGCCAAGCACCAGCGAGTTTTTATCCAGTCCGATACTTTCGGCGCTGATGATCTCGTAGGTTTCTTTGTGTTTTAGCACGCCGTCTTGGTGGATGCCGCTTTCGTGAGCGAAGGCGTTTTTGCCGACGATGGCTTTGTTTGGCTGAGGCTCGATGCCGATGATGCCCGCTAGCAGGCGCGAGCTGGGATAAATTTCTTTATAAACTATGTCCGTGTAAAGCGGTGCGAATACGTCGCTGCGCGTCTTTATCGCCATCACGATCTCTTCAAGCGCGGCATTTCCCGCACGCTCGCCGATACCGTTTAGCGTACACTCGACCTGCCTGGCGCCCGCTTTTATCGCGGCTAGCGAGTTTGCCGTAGCTAGGCCTAGATCGTTGTGATTATGCACGGAGACGACTGCGCGACCGTTTATAAATTTAACCATTTCTCCTATGCGAGCGGTAATCTCCTCGGGATATAGATACCCCACGGTATCTGGGATGTTGATGGTTTTTGCTCCGGCGTTTATAGCGGCGTCGCAAATTTCTTTTAAAAAGCTCATCTCGCTCCTGCATGCGTCCTCACAGCTAAACTCAACGTCCTCGCAGAATGTCTTAGCGTATTCCACGGCTCGCACGGCACGCCTAATCACTTCATCTGGAGACATTTTTAGCTTAAACTCCATATGGATCGGGCTTGTGGCGATAAAGGTGTGGATGCGCCTATTTTTTGCCGGAGCGATAGCCTCTCCCGCAGCCTTTATATCGCCGTCTACGGCGCGGGCAAGCGAACAGATAGAGGCGTTTGAGGCTTGTTTAGCGATCTGATGTATCGCGTCAAAATCGCCCCTGCTAGCCGCCGCAAAGCCGACCTCCATGACGTCTACGTTTAGGCGCTCTAGCTGGCGCGCGATACGGATTTTCTCCTCGGTATTCATCGATGCGCCGGGGCTTTGCTCGCCGTCTCGAAGCGTAGTATCAAATATTATAATTTTATTTTCGTTCATTTTTTATCCTTTTTTAGAGTTTTAGTTTGTGTAGTTAAATTTGATTATTATGGTGTGAAAGAGTCGCTGCTTAGCGCAGCAGCAGAAGTAGAGAGAAAAATGCGTTAAATTTGACGTTGCCGTTCATTCGCTCTCCTTTTGGATTTTTTTGTTTTTACATCTCATAAAAATATAGCGGATTATACCGTAAGAAACATAAACGCTCATTAAAGCCGTGACAGCCTCGATCGGATAGATATAGATGACCGAAAATGCAACCGTAAGACCGACTAAAATGCGAAGAAAGTCGGCTTTTTTTAGATCGATTTTTTTAAAGCTAGGGTAGCGGATATTGCTCACCATCAAAACGGAAAGCAAAATTTGCAAAAACATCAAAAACCACTCGGCGCTTCTAGTAAAATCATACTCTAAGCTTAGCCCGACCCAAAATGCCGAAACGATCGCAGCCGTAGGTATCGGAAGGCCGATAAAAACAGACGGCTCGTAGGTACCGGTCATTACGTTAAAGCGTGCAAGTCTAATAGCGCCAAAAACTACAAACAGCGCAGCGACTAGCGAACCCAAGCGCCCGAAGCTATGCCCGACCGTAAAATAAAAAAGCATCGCAGGCGCAACGCCAAAAGCTATCACGTCGGCAAGACTATCAAACTCTACGCCGAATTTCGACGTGGTTTTAGTTAGCCTCGCTACGCGTCCGTCAAGTCCGTCCAAAAATAGCGATAAAACTATGTAAATAATAGCCTTGAAAAAATAGCTGTTAGCCTCCTCGACTAGTCCTGCGCCAGCCGCTATGTAGCCGCGCACAGAGACGATGATGCTAATGATGCCCAAAAAGGCCGAAGCCGCCGTGAATAAATTCGGCAAAATGTACATTAACTGAAGTTTATGCTGATTGTCTTGCATCTTTTTCCTCGTAGCTAAAAAACCCTAAAATGCCTGCGCTTGCCACTTTTTCGCCTACGCTAACGCTTATTCTCGTATTTGCGGGCAGTATCAAAACCACCTCGCCGCTTCCTAAAAAGCCAAATCTCCTGCCAGCTTTTAGTCGGCTGAAATTTTCAAATGAAATACTCTTACTAAGAGGTCCGGCAATGACGCGGATCGCAAATTTATTATCTAAATTTTTACAGACGAACAAGGCTCGCTCGTTTAAATTTTTAGAAGCTTCCATGGCGTTGCACAAAAACAGGCCGTGCCTTTGCTTAGCTTCTAAAAGCTCCATATCGCAAGGAGCTCTGAGCGTACCTGCGTCAAATACGCCCTTACGGATAGTTATGGCAACGCACTGCGTATCAAAATAGTAAATTTTATCTATGCTTTTTATCTTGCCGTCGATCGGGCTAAGCACGGCGTACGCATCGTCGCTACCTAGCGCTCGCTCAGGATTTCTAAACCAAAATACGCAGAGCACAAAAAGCGCGAAAAATAAAATTTGACATACGCCCAAAACCAGCGCAAGCAAAAGCAAAAGCCCTAAAACGAAAACGTATTTGTAGCCCTGTTTTGCGATTAGCCCGATGTTTTGCATTTCTTTACGCTTGTTCCTCTTTGTTTTCTTCTAAATTTACGAGCCTGCTAGGCATGCCGTGCTCTTTTTCGTAGTTTGCGATGATCTCTCTAACCTTCGCGCCCTCGATGGTTTCCTCTTCGTAAAGCGCCTCAACCATCTTTTCTATCGCGTCGCCGTAGGTTCGCAGCGTCTCAAGCACGTGTTTATAGCGCTCATCAAGCGTGGTTTTGATAAATTCATCCACTTTTTCCGCCGTCTTGTCGCTATAGTCCCTATCGGCCTGACCGCCGGCTAGGAAAGTACTGCGGCGCTTTTCAAGCACCATAAGTCCCGCAATATCGCTCATGCCGTATATCGAGATCATCGAGCGAAGTATGTCGGTCGCGCGCTCTAGGTCGTTGCCAGCACCGGTCGAAATCTCTTTTATAAAGACCTCTTCTGCTGCACGCCCTGCTAAAAGCACATCCACTTCAGCCATCAGCTCGTGGCGCTGCATCATAAATTTATTCTCTTCTGGTGTGTGGAGCGTGTAGCCAAGTGCCGCAAGTCCGCGCGGTATGATCGATACCTTGGTGACTCTGTTTGCGCCCTTTGTTGTCTCGGCGATAAGCGCATGTCCGCTCTCGTGATATGCTACGATACGCTTTTCTTTCGGATTTATACGGCGAGATTTTTTCTCAAGACCAGCGATCGCTCGCTCGACGGCCTCTAGCAAATCAGCCTGCTCGACTTTGCCTTTTTCTTTTCTGCCCGCTAGTAGCGCGGCCTCGTTTATGATGTTTGCCAGATCCGCACCCGCAAGGCCCGCCGTCATGCGCGCGATATCCTCGATACTAACGCTATGATCAAGTTTGATATCTTTTATATGAACGCGTAAAATTTCGATCCTACCTTTAAAATCAGGCTTATCGACGAGCACCTGTCTATCAAATCTGCCCGGCCTTAAAAGCGCTGCGTCAAGCACCTCCGGACGGTTGGTTGCAGCAAGTACGATAACTGGCGACGCGTCCGAACTAAAGCCGTCCATCTCAGCCAAAAGCTGGTTTAGCGTTTGCTCGCGCTCGTCGTTTCCGCCGATCATTCCGCTAGCTGCACGGCTTTTGCCGATAGCGTCGATCTCGTCTATGAAAAGACGCGCCTCAGCCGCGGCCCTGCGGTCACCGTGATTGGCGGCGGACACGGCCTCTCTGTCCTCCTGCGCGGGATCAAGGAGCTCACGAGCAATGTGACGGCAGTGGTGACGGTCGCGGATGACGGCGGCTCATCGGGACGTCTGCGCGAGGAGCTGGGCATCACAATTGATGCGACACCGGCTGATTTCTATATGC